>JAZUEV010000030.1:0-8113 GCA_045640345.1 Treponema sp. | reverse complement strand
CATGGCTACGATCCGACTTCCTTTTTCCGAAATCCTATCAAGAATCTCGTCAGGGGAATACCAATTCCAGTCGCTGTGCTTAACATTCTTGCCCAAAAAAGAGAAGAATCCTGACAACTTGACCTTTAAAGCGGTCCCCCTTGAACCATCTGGATATGAACATGTTTCAAAGGACTCAACCTTTCCAGGGATAGACGCGTGGACATATTTCTTGGAGCCGTCCTCATTCAAAAAGAATCCTACTATCTGCCCTTCCGACACGGTGTCGCCAACGTTGACTATGCAGGAAAAATTCTCATCCCCATCCTTTTTCAGGGGAACAAATGCTTTTCGAGGTAAAAATGCTGGGACGGAACTTCTGAAATTATATTTCTTGTCCCGAATTATATTGCTTACTGTTTTCATTTTTTCTTTCTTCCAAATCCTAGATAGATTCCATACAAAAGTACGGGGATTGCCACCGCAATAAAAAGCAAAAACATGTTCAGCGCGTTATGCTGTGAATCGGCTTTGCTTTCTATGCCTGTGTTATATGATACGGTCGTGGTTTCATCCTGGGACACCATAAGTTTTTCTATGGCATCGTAGTCAAAAGCCTTGACCTCGTTTCTCAGTTTTTCCCTGAATTTGGCATTGTAAGTATAAACCGTGTCCTCTGTTTTTACAATGCCTTTGCCGGTTTGGGTAAAGTGGCTGACGGTTATCTTGTCCCCTTCTTCGGGATTTTTCATCGGACTTGTGTCGTTCAAAGATTTATAAGTGAATGCCCTTGTTTTCCAGACCCAGGAATAGTATGAATTTTCATCAGGAAGCCGCCGTCCATTGGATGTCTGACCTTCAAGAACTGGAGACGGTATGGAGAGACCTTCCATCGAAGATGTGGTAGTAACCAAAGTCGATGCCATGAACAGCACAAGCAGAGACGCCACAGGAATAACCGACCCCAGCACGCATCCAGCGGTCCTTTTATACATGACAGGAATCTGCCAGGCTGAAAAAATCGGCACAAAGGAAAAAGCGCTTCTGTATTCACGATATTGATGAATCGCTTTCAGGAACAAAAATGAAACTGCCACCGTCAAAGCCGCTCCCAGCCCCAAAAATCCGGCAGTCTTTGAAAGGGCAAAAGGAATGGCCAATGACGCAACAATCAGGGCATCGATGTAAAGGCTCCTAAAAATAGCGGTAAAAAACTTTCTTCTAATCCAGAGCCCGTTGATAAGGTATATGGCTATCAATGAAAGACATACGGCCGCCGCAACCACATAAAACGGCTGTGACAGGGAAACCAAAAGAGGAAAGAAAGCCGACACAACAAACACGCCCTTGCTTTTCGAGGCAATCATCAGAAGGAGATACATGACAAGGCACACCAAAGGCACCAACCACGGATACTGCTCATGTCCATCCAATCCCGCCACAGTCTGTCTTTCTTTTATGAGATTCATGGCAGCGGACTTTGCCTGGTCGTGATAGATTTCAGGGATATAAAACAGCTGGTAAGTGGAGCTTTCGTCCTTAAAATAGTCAAGCCTCTCTGTCAGATAGTTTGTGTCGATAGATTCCTCCAAGGCATACTGGGAAAGAGGTGGAATCTTTTGTGATGAAAGGCTTATCACGTTTTTACATCCAGCGTCATACAGATATGAAAGAACCGTGTCTTCCGGAATAGAATTCTCGGTGTAGAGAACACTGTAGTTGTTCCATATCTTTGCAACCGGGATGCTTCTGAAAATAAAGACAGCCAGGGAGAACAAGAGGAATATTATTAGAGAAAAAAACAAACTGAACTTAAACTTCATTTTCCCACCACTAACCCATTTCTTTTACTTGAGGATTGAAAAAGCAAGACCGACGAAAAAGCCCAAAAGCACTCCTATGGCTACTTCCGCAGGTGTATGACCGTTGACTTCCTTTACCGGAGTAAAATCCATCAACCCCTTTTCATTCAACGATTTTCCGATTTTGTTTATGGACTTTGCCTGTAGACCGTTTGCCCTCCTGACCCCCACAGCATCACGGACCGTCACAAACAGGAATCCCAGTGAAAGAAGGAATACATCGCTGTTGATGCCGGACCTGAAACCGATTGTGGTGCACAGTGTAGAAACAAACGCCGAATGACTGGACGGCATCCCCCCGGTCCTCCAGACTAGAAGTTCAAAAAGTTCCTTGATACTATGGACCTTTCCAGAGAACAGATTTATAAGTGTCTTTATGAATTGAGCGGACAGCCAACTAAAAACGCACGCCAAAAGCACGGGGTTTTTTATGAAAGCAATCAACTGGTCTTTTACATCATTCATACCTATATTTTATCCTTTATGAAAAAAAAGTCTAGAGCAAAAATCAAAACAACCAGGCCCCACCTTCTGAATCAAGCCGGGATGGACAACTTTGTTATCAAGTTTCCAAGGAAGAACTAGACTATTACTCACATACATTATATAAATAATTGTTATGGATTTCAAGGATTTTTATGCAGGTATGGACGATGATTCCCGAAGGTTGGACAGAATTGTTAAAAGAATGTTCCAGGACAATCCGGATGTTAATGTCCAGGAGATTATAAGGAAGAAACTTGTTCGCCTGAACAAAAAAAAAGCATCCCCTGGAGACAAGGTTTCAAATGGGGATGTCATATCAGTTGCGGCTTTTTTTCTTGAAAAAAAAATACCCATGGAACCGGCTGACGATTACTCTGACGATGACATGAATTTGGACTTTATTTTCAAAAACCCTCATATCATTTTCGTAAACAAGCCCAAAGGGATAAGCGTCCAAGGTGGGGAAGAAAAAAAATGTGCCCTCTCCGATTTGGTCGCAAAAAAATATCCAGGATCGGGCGATTCACTGTCATTCAGGGCGGGACCTCTCCATAGGTTGGACAAAAACACTACGGGACTGCTTGCGTTTTCCCAAAGTCATATGGGAGCAAGATGGTTTTCGGAGATGATACAGAATCATTCCATAAAGAAAACTTATATCGCTTTGGCCGAAGGAAAACTTTTGTCAAAATCCACATGGGTCGATTTCATTGACGATACTCCCTGCGAAAATAGAAATGGATTCCATACTGTAAGGATTGTCACCGAAACCGATTCCATTGGAAAAAAAGCCGTGACCCATGCCACACCTCTTGCCCATGGTATATATAATGGAAAAGATGTAACCCTTGTGCAGTTCGATATTGAAACAGGCCGGAAGCATCAAATCCGTTGTCAAAGTTCCTTCCACGGACACCCCCTGCTTGGAGACAATGCATACAATGGACATGGAAACACTTTCTATCTTCACGCCGCCCGTCTGATTTTTCCTGACGACAATCCCCTGGGGCTTCCAAGGGAACTTCTGTGCGAAATGCCTAAAGATTTTAAAGAAATTCTGAAATTTTGCTTGATAAATTGGGATGGAAAACTTATAATTTTATAGAAGATGAATCTGCTTGAAAAAATATTTGGAAAAAAATTCACAGTTTATGCTCTGATCGGTGAAAGTGGCACTGGAAAAAGTTACCATGCAAAGCTTGTTGTGGAAAAATATGGTCTGTCAGCTATAATCGACGACGGACTTTTGATTCAGGATGACAAGATTATTGCAGGTCATACCGCCAAACACGAAAAGACCTACATGGGTGCTGTCAGGATTGCTCTTTTTGATGACAAGGAGTATCGTGACGAAGTTGCCAAAGCTATTCGTGTCAACAAAATTAAAAAGATCCTGATTATCGGCACCAGCGAAAAGATGGCAAAAAAGATTGCAGAACGATTGCAGATAAGTCCTCCAGAAAAAATTATCGATATCCACAGCATTGCCAGCGACGAAGAAATACAGGCTGCCATCCACAGTAGAAATATTGAAGGTCGCCATGTAATCCCTGTGGCTGCGGTGCAGATAAAAAGAAGCTATCCACAGATATTTGTCAAGTCCTTGCAGGATTTTTTTACCCACAAAGGAAAATTCAATACCACAGCAGGAAACGGATCCAAGGTCTGGGAAAAATCCGTCGTCGCGCCTGAGTTCAGCAAAAAAGACAGGGTTGAACTTTCTGAGGCTGCCGTGACCCAGATGGTCGTGAAATGCACCAAGGAACTGAACGATAAAATCAATATCAAAAAGATGGTCATAAAAACCAGCACCACAGGCTACAAGCTTATCGTTACAGTGGATGTTCCTTTTGACCGACAGCTTACGGTTTTGATCCACGATATGCAAAAATGCATCACCGATTATCTGGAAAGGAATTCAGGTATCCTGATTGAAGATGTGAGCATAATAATCGATAAGATTACTGGATTTGAAAAGAAAAAGGGAAAAAAATAGTCCTCAAAGCAAGTTTTTAAATGGATTCCCAAGAAATTTTACCCCCGGATTTTGAACAATGATAATATTCAATTTCCGGGGGACTTTTTTAGTCGTCCTCAGGTGGAAGAACCATCTTCGTGCGTTTTTTTGCCTGCTTTATGTGGATTCCATAGTTTCCAAGAATCTTTTTTATGGCGTAGTCCAATTCGGTGCGTTGGGGATTCATGGGTAGGATGAAATTTCTACAGCGAGCCCATGTCATTTTGTATAGATCAGCATTGGACGCCCCACCTTTTGTCTCCCGTGTCCAGTCAGTAAGACCGTCAACAAAATCTTTTAGGATAAAATACAGCCTTTCTCCCAGCCGTGAATCAGGATTCGTCTGGACAAAAACATCCAACTCCTTAAGGGATTCCATGTAGGCTTTTGCGTATTTCTTGTTTTCGCTCATAAGATCAGTGGCCGCTGGCTGGAGATAGACATAAAGTCCACTTGACACAAGACCTGCGACGATTTCATAGGAATGTCCACCGTTTATGATTTTTAGAGTCTCTTCCGTAAGTCTCGACGGAGAAACCGGGGACAAAAGACATGCTGATTTTGTGATTCTTCGTTTAAGTTTCCAAGGCAATGAACATCCCGTGGTGGCTCCATATTTCACGGCACGAATCATTCTTACAGGATCTTCAATAAAAATCCTGTCCAAATCGATCACAGGACGTACAATCCCCTTCTTTATATCGTTTACGCCGTTCACGTAGTCGATCACCTGTTCCTTCACTGGATCATAGTAAAGGGCGTTCAACGAAAAGTCTCTCCTCTGCACGTCTTCATCCATGTTGCCAAAAACATTTCCAACGGAACCTTCCGATATGGACCTGAAAGTACTTACCTCAAAGATTTTTTGACCAAAAATCACATGGACAAGCCTAAATCTTCTGCCAATGATTCTGGAGTTGTGGAAAATTCTTTTCACCCGGCTTGGAGTTGCGTCGGTTACAATGTCAAAATCCTTTGGCGTTTTACCGACAATCAAGTCCCGTACAGCCCCGCCTACCAGATACGCATCGAACCCGGTCTCACGAAGGCGACGGATGACATAAATGGCATCAGAATCTATCTGGTCAAGAGAAATATTATGTTCTTCTTTTGTGTAAATGACAGCTTTTTGAACAGGTTTTCCTTTGCTGTCTGTTGAATAACGTATAAGCACAGTGCAATTATTTTAATGTTCAATCGAAGGCTAGTCAAGGGCATCTCAAAAAATAGTCTTCAAGATGCCAGCGAGTTTTAATCTTTTAAATTGGATTTTGGGAATGTCCATCAGGAGACTAGATTTTTTCAATCCAATCCAAAACATCCTTTTCAATTTCCGCATGGTTTGTTTCATTCAAAAGTTCGTGCCTTGCATCTTCGTAGAATTTTGCGTCCACTTTCTCAAGACCGTTTTTCTTGTAGATTTCAAAAAGATTTTTGACAGTCTTTCCGTAATCCCCAACAGGATCTCCAGTTCCATCGATAAAAAGAACGGGAAGTTTTTTAGGGACAGAAGACATCATGGATTTTTGATGAATCAAGGAAAGCCCCTTGAACAGTTCCAGATAGAATCCTCCCTTGCAGACGAAACCACACCAAGGATGCTCAATGTATTTGTCAACCTGATTTTCATCCCTTGTAAGCCAGTCCTTGTCAGTACGAGGGTTCTTGATTTTTGAGTTGTAGGCCCCAAATGCAAGTCCGTCAAGGAAATTTGAGTTTTTCTTTTTTCCGCCTAAGGCACAGACAATATTTCCCAAGAATTTTGCAAGCCCCATCAACGCCTGCCTAGGTCCCGCTGTTCCGCACAGTATGCAAGCGTCAAGTATATCTCCATATTTTTCTATGACACATTGGGAGACAAAAGATCCAAAACTGTGACCGAAAAGCACAATCTTTTTTTGTGGAAACCTACTTTTTAATAGAAGAATTTCTTCGTGTATGTCTTCCACTACCCTTAAAAATCCATCCCCATCTCCAAGATATCCAAAGGTTCCCGTCCCTTCTTTTTCAGCAAGTTCCGCAGTTTCTCCATGCCCCCTGTGGTCCTCGGCAAAGAGAGATATCCCCTTGTCGCAAAGGACTTGGGCAAAATTTTCATATCGTCTTGCATATTCCGCCATGCCGTGACTGAGGATGACTACAGTTCCTGTTTCCTGACCGTTTTCCGCTGTCCAACCGTGGAATACATTTTTGTTTCCATCGCTCATGGTGAGCACTTCTTTTGAGTAGACCATAAAAATCTCCTGTCTATTTTTTTTGTTGGCCCTCCAAAAATCAACAGTTTTTCAGAGTCAACCAAACTTGTAGGCACATCAAAAAAGAACTAGCATTCCTAAATGTTGCAAATTTTTAGAAGTTGCCCATTTTTTTGAGATGCCCCATACTTCCTAAAGAATTTTTTTTTTGCTATTATTGAGCTATGACTATTATAACAGAAAAAATGGTTTTCGGGGGAGATTGTATTGCAAAAATTGATGGAAAAACGATTTTTGTTCCTTATGCGATTCCCGGAGAGAAACTTGAAGTTGAAATAATTAAAGAAAACAGAGACTATTCGGTGGCAAGGATTGTAAACATAATAGAACCGTCGCCACATAGGGTTCAACCTTTTTGCAAATATTACGGAGTCTGCGGTGGATGCAACATGCAGCATATATCCACTGAACATCAGGCCGAACTTAGAGCCTCGATTCTTGAGGACGCCTTTAAGCGAGAAGGACTGGAGCCTCCAAAAATAAAGGTCATCTCCGCATCTCCACAGGGATACAGGACCCGCTACCAGTTTCACGACGGCGGAATGATGCAGAGACTTTCCAACAACATAGTAAAAATCGACCAATGTCCTTGTGCGGTGGAGGAAATCAATCATTATCTGAAGGAAATCCCAGCCCAGGAAAGACCCCTTGGAAGAGTCCATGTTTTTGGTTCAAAAAAGATATCCTCGATTCCCGATGGCTATGACAAAATCATCATCGCTGACGAAACTATCGCCGGTCGAAAGGCAAAGGACAGGGAAATCAGGGAAAAACGGTCCAAGAAATCCAACGGAAAAAAAATCAAGCAGATAAGGCCTAGATTTGAAGGGACAGTGTCCGTCCAGAACAACCTTTGCACTGTCGATATATATGGAAAGAAAGTCGCCTTCGATGTGCAGGGATTTTTTCAGTCCAATCTTGATGTGCTGGAATTGACCATCCCAAAAATCATCCAGGGATTGGAAGGAAAGAACGTTCTGGACATGTACGCAGGTTGCGGGACTTTTTCAGTTTTCCTTGCCGACAAATTTGAAAAAGTTACCTTGGTCGAACACAACAGGGACGCTCTTGTCTACGCGGAACAGAATCTTGCTGGAAAAAAACATGAAAGTTTCGGTCTAAGCGGAGAAACCTGGGTCAAATATCATCTTCAGGGATGCGTTGAACACAACGGAGATTTTGATGCGGTGGTTATAGACCCTCCAAGGAGCGGTATGGAAAAAGCAGTTTGCCAATGGTTGTCCCATTCTAACATTCCCCAGATAAGGAGCATGTCCTGTGATGCCGCAACCCATGCAAGGGACATAAAATTTTTGGCAAGAGGCGGATATGCCTTGAAAGAACTTTATCTTCTTGATTTTTACCCCCAGACATGCCACATAGAAAGTCTTGCCGTGCTTGAGAAAGTTTGATCGCAAATTTCGCGACTTGAAACTTGTCAGGCATTTCTAAAGGTATCTGCCGGAGATGCGATGTAACTTTTCGGGTGCACGAGAGTTTTAGTTAAAAAAAGG
>JAZUEV010000029.1:0-2325 GCA_045640345.1 Treponema sp. | reverse complement strand
TATTTTCCCAAAAATATCTGTAAACAAAAGCTTGATGAACTTAACATCGTTTTCTTCCACATAGCTCATTACTTCTGATGCTGAATATTCCATTTTAATCCTCTAATTTTTAGAAATCCGAGCATCTCTAAAAACAATTTTCAGAGATACCCTTTATGTTTTTCAATTTAAAACAAGGGTCATCCAAAAACAAATATTGGGCATCCCTAAAAAGTACTTTTTACGATGTCCTGAATATTTAGAAGCCTCACATTTTTAGCTGCCCCGTAAACAAAATTATTCCACAGTTACAGATTTTGCAAGATTCCTTGGTTTATCTGGATCATTTCCACGCTGGACGGCACAATAATAAGCAAACAACTGGGCTGGAATAACAGACACCAAAGCAGCAAAAGAACTATCCACATCTGGAATACGGATAACCTCGTCAGCAGCTTCCTTGAAATTTTCTCCAGAATCCTGAGTAATAACCAAACTGGAAGCACCACGACTTTTGATTTCCAAAATGTTGCTTACCAATTTTTCATAAAGCTCAGGCTGGGTAGCAATCGCCACAACCAAAGTTGATGTATCCATCAAAGCAATCGGTCCATGTTTCAGTTCACCAGCGGCAAAGGCTTCACTATGCATATAACTGACTTCCTTCAATTTTAATGCACATTCCAAACTTGTGGCACTATCAAACAATCGCCCAATAAAGAAAACTTTCGATTTATTGAAATTCCTGTCCACAAATTTCTGGATGGAACTCTGGTCTTCCAAAACTTCCTTGATTTTTTCCGGGACAGTCTCCAAAGATGCCAAAAGTTTTTTATAGTTCTCCCCATCCAACATTCCTCTGCTAAATCCACTTTTCAATGCCAAAAGATAAAGACAAGCAAGCTGGGTGGTATAGGCTTTGGTTGATGCAACTGCAATTTCAGGACCGGCCCAAGTGTAGATAACATCATCCGCTTCACGACTGACGGTAGACCCCACACAGTTTGTAATCGCTATGACATGGACACCCTGCTCTTTTGCAAGTCTCATGGCCGCCAAAGTATCTGCCGTTTCTCCAGACTGACTGATTACAATAAAAATATCATCCTTAGAGAGAATTGGATTTCTATATCTAAACTCCGATGCCACATCCACAACCACAGGAATACGAGCAAATTTTTCAAAAGCGTAGCGGGCAACCACACCAGCGTGATAAGCAGTGCCACAAGCCGTGATGACAATTCGTCTTGCATTTTTCCAATCTTCCGTAGAAAGCTTAAGTTCCTCAAAATTGATATCCACAACCTTGTTGTTTTCGTAAACAAGTCTTGGTCGCATGGTATCTGTCAAAGCTTTTGGTTGCTCATGGATTTCCTTAAGCATGTAATGGGCATATCCATCTTTCTGTGCTGATGACAAATCCCAATCGACATGACTTGGCTGCTTAATAACTTTTGTTCCATTTTCGTCGTACAAATCCACATGGTCTGTATACAAAACGGCAATCTGTTTTTGATCAAGATAGTAGACTTCTCTTGTATGCTCCAAAACAGCAGGAACATCGCTTGCCAAAAAATTTTCTCCTTGACCAAGACCGATAATCAAAGGACTTTCTTTTCTGGCCGCAACGATTCTATCAGGATAGTCTTTACAAACAACTCCCAAAGCATAGCTACCCTCCAATTTTTGGATAGCTTTCTGGACTGCCACAAAAATGTCTTTTTCACTTTCATAATAATAGTTGACAAGGTGAGCTATAACTTCTGTGTCCGTCTGACTTTTGAAAACGATTCCCTGTTCCTGGAGCCACGCCTTCAGTTTTGCAAAATTTTCTATTATACCGTTATGGACAACTGCGATTGTTCCACTGACATTTGTATGTGGATGAGCATTGATATCGCTTGGTTCGCCATGAGTTGCCCATCTTGTGTGACCAATTCCCAAAGAACCACGAACAACTTCTTTTGCCACATGTTCCTCAAGACATTTCAAGGCACCCTTGACTTTTCGCACCACCACATCTTCACCGTCAAAAACAGCCAATCCAGCGCTATCATATCCACGATATTCCAGCATCTTCAAGGCATTTATCAAAATAGGTGTTGCATTTTTTTCACCAACATATCCCACTATTCCACACATAATATCCCCCACTATATTGCTACATTCATTAGGTCATCCTCAAATTTTTCGAGGTTTCCTGTCAGTTTTTAGAGACTCCCAATTTTTATAATTCTATCAAATTTTCAAAAAGATTTATAGTCGGGAATCTCCAAAAATTATAATTTTTAAAGACCCCTACACCAAAGTTTCCAAAACATCTACCACGGTTTGGTCATAAATCTT
>JAZUEV010000028.1:0-4005 GCA_045640345.1 Treponema sp. | reverse complement strand
CCTTTTTATGAAGCCCAGGGACTTATGGTTTCTACCAACGGTCGTGAAAGTGCTTCGCTTGTTCGTGCCGTCGATAAGGACATTCGCACCAAGGACAAGGGATTTGCCCGTGAACTTAAGATTATTTCCGGAAAATTTGATTTATCCAGTGACGACAATATTGTGCTTGGAAATGATTTGGCTCGGTCTTTAGGAGCGAAGGTCGGTGGAACGATTAATATTTTTGCATTGAGCGGTTCAACTGACGTTAGCTTGATTTCTAATGACAGACAGTTTAATGTGGTGGGGATTTTCTATTCAAGATATGCAGACATAAACGCGGCCTATTCTTTTGTGGGGCTTGGGGCTGGAGAAAAAAACTTTGGTTCGGGCGCAAAAAAAATCTATGGAGTGAAACTTTCTGACAGCAACAAGGATTCCATCGCCATGTCGAAAATTGAATCAACTTTCCCTGATTCACAATCCGAAAGCTGGAGAAACTACAACAGAACATTTTTCGGAGCGCTCAGGGTTGAAAAAAACATTCTCATGATGTTGGTCTTCTTGATTTTTGTGGTCGTCGCCATAAATATCTACAACGGAATGAGGCGCATGGTTTATGAAAGACGGGAAGAGGTTGCCGTTCTGACTGCCCTGGGTGGTAAAAAGTCTCAAGTCCAGTCTGTCTTTATTTTCAAGGGACTTATGACAGGACTCAAGGGAGCTATTCCAGGTCTTTTGCTGGGCATGGCTGTTTCCGTTAACATGGAAAAAGTGTTCATTTTTCTTTCCAAGGCTCAATATTGGATCATGTACTTTTTTACCATGGTCGTAAATCCTTTGGCCGCCGATTATGTTTCGGAAAACCCAATGTTCGGTATCTATGCCAATATACCAGCCAGAATGATTTTTTCGGAAGTGCTGGCGATTTTCTTGTTCGGACTCCTTTCATCTCTGGTTGCATCCTGGATTGCCAGTAGACAGATTTTGCGTTTGACAGTTGCGGAGGTTTTGCACGATGACTGATTTTGTAAATATCAAAAGTAGTATGGAAGAGAATGCTCAAAATAATGAAAGCCCCATTGTAAAAATCCGTGGGCTAAATAAGACCTATTCCACCTCCAGCGAAAATCTTACCATCCTCAGGGACCTGGACATGGATGTTATGAAGGGTAGCAAGTGCGTCATAGTTGGAAAAAGCGGCAGCGGAAAATCCACTCTCCTGAATATAATCGGTGGACTGGACAATGCAACAAGCGGCACTGTAGATGTGGACGGAAAAATCATCAGTTCCATGACGGAGAACCAGTTGACGGACTACAGACAAAGATTTCTGGGGCTTGTTTTTCAGTTCCATTATCTCCTTAAGGACTTCACTGCATTGGAAAATGTATTCCTGCCTGCATATATGGCTGGAGTCCCCAAGAAGGAGGCAATGGATAGAGCCATGTCTTTGATTTGCGATGTGGGACTTGAGGATAGGGCAAAACATCTTCCATCCCAGCTTTCCGGTGGAGAAAGACAAAGGGTAGCCGTGGCAAGAAGTCTTGTGAATTCTCCGGAACTGATTTTGGCGGACGAACCTACAGGAAATCTTGACCCGGCCAACGCTTCCATAATCGGTGATTTGCTTTTCAATTTGGTGGACAGCTACAGGAAGACCCTTATCCTTGTGACCCATGACATGAATCTGGCGAGCCAAGGCAATGTTCGGTTTTTCCTAAAAGATGGTTCAATATCTTTGGAGGAGCAATGACTTTTAGATCAAGTTTTTTGTATTCCCTAAGAATTTTTTTCTCAAGATCAAAGACCGGAGAAAATACCCATGGCTCAAGGAGTCTTTTTGGAGCGATGCTGTGCATAGGTATAAGTCTTATCCCTCTGGTGGGTGTTCAGGTGGTCAGCACAGGAATGATTGATGGAATCACTGGCCGCATGATTGGACTTTCCACCCAGGATCTGCAGGTCAAGGTGAACTCCTATTCCACTCAGATCGATGACCCACAAAAGATGGCTTCTTTATCCCAACGTCTGGAAAAAGTGCCTGGAATTATTGGTGTTTATCCAGAAGTTCAAGGTGTGGGGCTTTTGGTTGCAAACGGTATCCGCTGTGGAGCATCCATCCGTGGTGTTGACCCAAATATTTTTGATAGGAACGAAAAATTTAAAAGCCTCCTGAAAATCAAGGAAGGGGAAATCGACCTTAACGAAGAGCGTGGCGCTGTGATAGGTGAAAAAATTGCCAAGGACCTGAACGTCCATCCTGGGGACAAGGTTAGTCTTGTGACGGTGAACAAGGTTGGAGAGAATATCCGACCAAAAATGAGTCAGTTCACTGTAAAAGCCGTGGTTTCATCGGGGTATCAGGAACTTGATGCCGTATGGGTTTTTATACCTCTTGAGACCTGCTTTGAGGTTCTAACAAGAAACTCCAGTTCTTTTTTGTTCGGGCTTGAGACTCCCGACCCCTTTGATGCAAGCCTTATGAATATCAGGAACAATGTGGTGGAGGAACTTTCGGGGGAAACAGGAAACGAGGTTTTGGAGCATTTTAGGGTCTACACCTGGAATGAACTTAACGCTGCAGAGTTTGAGAATTTTTCATCCACCAAGATACTTTTGCTTTTGATAATGCTTTTGATTGTTCTCGTTGCATCCGTCAACATAAGTTCAGCCTTGGTGATGATTGTCATGGAACGTCGCAAGGAGATTGCCATTCTTAAGAGCGTGGGCGCAAATCCCCAGGGAATAGCTCTTTCATTTTTGATGGTGGGTATGGGAGCAGGTGTCGGAGGTGTGTTGTTCGGCATCCCTCTTGGTATACTTGGAGCGGTGAACATAAATTCTTTGATAAAAATTATTGAGTGGATTGTTAACATTTGCGCAAAATTTGTGTATCTTATAATAAACAAGGACCTGGCGGGATTCAATGCCATACATCTTTTGGATCCGGCCTATTATTTGCAGGAAATCCCCGTGAATGTGTCCTTTGTTGATTTGCTGGTCATAACCTTGGGAACATTGCTTTTGTCTTTGCTTGTTTCAACTATTCCCGCTGTCAAGGCTGGCAAGGAAAAACCTTTGGATACTTTGCGTAAGTTGTAAAAATAGATCAAGGTGAATCTATAAAAATCCTGTCCTGCTGATTGGATCATGTCTGCGTGGCGCTGGGGAATCAATTTTATGGATCTTGCCTGGAGATAGGAAAATATATGCTTTGTGATTTTTGCCATGAAAATGAGGCCGCCATCTATTTGGAGCAGGTGAGCAGTGACGGACAGAAAAGAAAGGTCAACCTCTGCATGGAATGTGCCATGAAACGTGGAATCAGTAACGATCCCCGCAGCATTGAATCTTCCATAGGAAATCTTTTCAAGGAATTCGCGATGATTTCAAAAAGAATTCAGGCCGACAATTCCAGGGTCTGTCCGGTATGTGGAATGGCTGTAATGGATTTTAAGAAAAGTGGAAGGGTCGGTTGTCCAGAGTGCTATGCGATTTTCAAGGGGGACATAAAAAAGCATCTTGAAAGAAAGGGAATCTCCGGAAACTATACCGGTTCAATGCCTGAACGATTGTCCACGGTGAATTCAGTCTTGAACGACAGGGCCGTTTTGCAGGATAAATTGGACAGGGCCGTTGCGTGCGAGGATTATGAAAAGGCCGCCATGTACCGTGATTATTTAAAAGCCTTGGAAAAATCTACGGTGGCTTTTTCTGATGAAAATTCTTTGGAGGAGAATGATTGATGGCTGCTGCGAATGTTTTTGGTGGCGATGCCTGGTATGCTTCAGGCGGATTGGACGATGATGTGTTTGTTTTTTCAAAAATCTGTCTTGCAAGGAATCTGTCCGATTTTCCATTTCCTTCAAAGCTCAGGGGAAACGATGGCGATAAGATCCACTCCCTTGTCTTGGATGCGTTCAACAGTCTTGAGCGTAGCGACCTTTATCAATCCATTTCCGTAAACCGCTTGGATTCATTGGGGTCGAAAATCCTTTTGAAGTCGGAGGCCAAGCGGTCTTA
>JAZUEV010000027.1:0-2208 GCA_045640345.1 Treponema sp. | reverse complement strand
GTAAATTTTGATTAAGAATATAGTATGTAATTTCTCACAATGCAAAAACAGACCACCCAAAGGAGCAATCCCAGGATGGTCTTTTTCTTTCCCCCCCCTCTTTCACAAAAACATAACCATGTAGTGGGGCAGGGAAAGTTTTGATTCGTTTTCACCGATGTTTCCTGAAATCAATTTGTAAGCTTTCGTTGGTTTAAAATCTTTTATAAAATTATTTAAAGATACTGTTGCTGTGTTTCCTGCTTTTACTTCCACTGGGACAACTTCTCCGTCTTTTTCAATCAAGAATTCAATTGCATGATTGTCGTCCGGTTTGAAATAATATAATTTATATCCACGTTTGATTAAACTTTCTGCTATTATATTTTCGTAGATTCCACCTTTCGCGTTTCCTTTTATTGTGTTCAGCAAGATTGATTTTTTTGTTTCCGTTCCGTAGAGGGCGCATAATAATCCTGTGTCGTTTATGTATAACTTAAATTGTTCGTCAATTGAATTTGCCATCAACGGAATATAGGCTTCGTGAATATTGTGACAGATGTGAACAAGCGCTGAATCCTGAAGCCATTGGACGCTCCCACCATATTTTTTACTTGTCTGTCCTTTTTCAACTGTTGAGTATTGAAATTTTTTTAGCTCTTTCGCCAGTTGTTTGGGGATTGCGTCATAACATTTTTGTACCTTTATTTTTTCTGCACCTTTCGCATGTCTTGCAATGTCAAATTTGTAGTTCTCCAAAATCCTGTTCTGTATTTCATGGACCCGATTAAAATCCTTATGTTCCACAAAATCTGCAACGGCTTCTGGCATTCCTCCTACAACAATATATTCACGAAAGAGCTCCTCATATTTTTGATTTATTGAGTCAGGTATTCTTGATTTTGTTAAAAAATAATCTTGCAAAATTTTTATGGCATCTTCAGAGTAACCGTTTGCCCAAAGGAATTCTTCAAAGTCCAAAGAATACATGGTGAGAAAATCTTCATAACCGGTTGGAACTGATTCAGGTTCTTCGGCTTCCTGGTCACCGTTTTCTGCGTATGTCAATCCCAAAAGGCTTCCTGAAGTTATGACATCGTACTTTCCATCCTCAGCCAAAAATTTTATGGCTGTCCGTGCGTTTCCACAATTTTGTATTTCGTCAAGGAAAATCAATGTTTGGCCTGGAATAAAATTTATGTTCTGAATCATTGCTGACATTTTTTTGTAAATCGAAACTGCCGTAATGTCACCGTCAAAAATACTTTTGAGACTTTTTTCTTTTATGAAATTTATTTCAATGAATGATTTGTACTCTTTTTTTCCGAACTCCCGAACAAGATATGTTTTCCCAACCTGTCGTGCCCCCTTAACCATGAGACATTTGTTGGAATGATTTTTCTTCCAATTTAAAAGTTCGTTGTATATTTTTCGTTTCAACATATAAGATTCCTTGACCAAATTAATTTTACAATAACAAAAAATGTTAGTCAATGAAAAGGAATAAAATCGTAAGGTCAAAATGTCGAAAAAGGGATAAAATCGTAGGGTTTGAATGTTGAAAAAAGGAATAGAATCGTAGGGTCGGAATGTCAAAAAAGGAATAAAATCGTAGTGTGTCACTGAAAATATACGAAAATCATCATCCCATGCTGATTTCCGTATTGTAAAAACAAAAGTCATGAAGGTCGTTAGACCTGAACAAATCCGTGTGTAAGAAATTTATAGATAACAAACGGATTTATTTGCATTTACCGATGCTCACGGACTTGCGGTGTTGGTGAGCAATTGCAAAATACTCGACATTTAAGTTAATAAAAAAATGAATTACTGGATGATTTGATTTTGAACTCGGTCTTGAATTTTTTGAATGGCTCAAGTCCGTTGTTTTTTGGAGTCTTTTATTTTGTCACACTGATTCGATTTTGCTAACGCAAAATCTTATATTTTTTTATTAGTTCACCAATCTTATAGAATTTGACTCTGGTATGAATCATATTTTATAGAAAAATCGTTAGATTTTTCGAAGACCTGTGACATTATATATTGTCATAAACTGTGCTAAAACTTGTAATCAAAAGATGCTGAAACTAGTACATCGTTTTTAAAATAACCTACAGAATGATTGTCTCGTCCATTTTATAAGTCCAGTTTGGAACTACGGGATTTTTATTTACCTCGGCTATATATTTTGTGATCCGCTCGACAAGTTCTTCTTTTGTTTTTACA
>JAZUEV010000026.1:0-1766 GCA_045640345.1 Treponema sp. | reverse complement strand
TCAAAGCCCGCCACCAAAAACAGCACCCCGCGGATCCCGCTTATCGAAAATTCAATTGAGGACAGCCTCTTCGTTGGTCTTCACCAAGCTATCGTCCAACAGAACTTTCTTGTGGTTTTTCTTGAAAGTCACCTTCAGCTTTTCGCCGTCGGAATCTATGGCAATGACAGAGGAGTCTTCCCTTTTTCCGTTGAGCAAAAGATTTGCTATCTGGTCCTCGATTTCATTTTGAATCAAGCGACGCATCGGTCTTGCACCCATGGACGGGTCGAATCCATTTTCAACCATGTAATTCCGAGCCTTGGGTTTAAGCTCAATCGAGATTCCCTGATCCAAAAGTCGTTCCCCAAGTTCCCCAATCTGGATATCGGCGATTTTTGAAAGTTCCTCTTTTTCAAGGGCGTGGAAAACAACGATATCGTCCAGGCGGTTCAAAAGTTCAGGGGACATGATTTTTTTCAGCTCCTCCATTGCATCGGCTTTCATCGTCTCATAAGGAACAAGACCTGCCGCAGCAGTGGAAAAACCTACACGACCTTCGCTTGTGATTCTGCTGGACCCTGCGTTGCTTGTGAAAATGACCACAGTGTTCTTAAAATCGACAGTCCTTCCCTGTCCATCGGTCAGTTCCCCTTCCTCAAGAATCTGAAGCATGAGGTTGTAGATATTGGAGTCGGCTTTTTCGATTTCATCAAAGAGGACAACGGAATAAGGATGCTCCAGAACACGCCTTGTCAATTTTCCTCCATCCTCATATCCAATATATCCAGGACTTGCCCCCGTCAAACCAGAGGACGACCATCTGTCACCATATTCGCTCATGTTGAACTTCAGGAGGGACGAGTCAGTGCCGAACAAAAACTTTGCAAGAGATTTTGCCAGTTGAGTCTTTCCCACGCCTGTAGGTCCAAGGAAAAAGAAGGAGCCAATTGGTCTTTTGTGGGATGAAACTCCAGACCTGTGTCGCCTGATTGCGGAACAGATGGATGAAATAGCTTCGTCCTGTCCGATGACTTCTTTTTTTAGGCTGTCCTCCATGTCCATAAGTTTTTTTGCTTCATCGTTATCCAATCGTTGGGATGGGATGCCTGTCATGTCGCTTATAACCGCAAGCACATCCTCGACAGTAACCTGGCTTGACGATGAAAGTCCACCATTCTTCCATGATGATTTCAATTCGTCCAGCTCGATCCTGAGGGATGCCACCTTGTCACGAACCAGGGCCGCATTTTCGTACTGCTGCATTTCAACCAAGCGTTTTTTCTGTTCAGAAAGCTCCTGGATAGATTTTTCAAGTTCCTCAAGTTCAGGAGGTCTAAATTCATCCTGGATTTTTTTTGCCGCTCCAGTCTCGTCCAGAATATCCAGGGCCTTGTCAGGCAAACATCTGTCGTGGATATATCGGCGGCTGCATTTTACGATGGTCTCGATCACCTGGCGACTGTATTTTACATGATGATAGTTTTCATAACGGGATTTAAGTCCCATGAGCATTTCCACCGCGTCACCATCGTTGGGTTCTTCTATGGTTATCTTCTGGAATCTTCTTGCGAGGGCTGCATCCTTTTCAATTCGATTCCTGAACTCCTTTGTTGATGTGGCACCGATTACCTGAAGTTCTCCACGGCTGAGGGCTGGCTTGAGCATGTTGCTTGCTTCCATACTTCCTTCAGGTCCACCAGCTCCAATTATGGTGTGGATTTCATCGATAAAAAGAATCACGTCCTTGTTGTCCATGGATTCGCGCATTACACGCTTCATTCTTT
>JAZUEV010000025.1:0-1903 GCA_045640345.1 Treponema sp. | reverse complement strand
ATAAAACCCTTGATTTTGTTCAATAAATCTCATATAATACATAAGGTTGTCTTTAAAAATTGCAATTTTTGAAAACAACTTTGAAAATGCGATGTTTAAAGACTTGCAATTTCAAGACTTTAAACTCGTCAGGGAACTTTAAAAAGTATTTTTATAGTTGCCCAATATCCTACTTGATGATTGGGATTTTTAGATTTGAAAACAATGTCCATAGGAGATAAAAATGGGTAACAATTATTTTAATTCAATTCCTTGGCGCAAGGCTCGTATGCAGCTTGGTCACTGTCGTTCAATGGCAAAGGAAGAATTTGCTGATGGCGTAAATGCTCTCAAGGGAAAGAAGATTGTAATCGTAGGTTGCGGTGCACAGGGTCTTAACCAGGGTATGTGTCTCCGTGATTCAGGACTTGATGTTTCTTATGCTCTTCGCAAGGAAGCTATCGAACAGAAGCGCCAGTCTTGGAAGAATGCAACAGAAAATGGTTTCAAGGTAGGAACTTACGAAGAACTCCTCCCAACAGCAGACTTGGTTGGAAACCTTACTCCAGATAAGCAGCACACTCCAGTAATCACAGAAGTTCAGAAGCACATGAAGCAGGGTTCAGCACTTTGGTACTCACACGGATTCAACATGATTGAAGAAGGAATGCAGGTTCGCAAGGACATTACAGTTGTTATGTGTGCTCCAAAGGGACCAGGTACAGAAGTTTGGCACGAATTCCAGCGTGGATTTGGTGTTCCAGATCTTATTGCAGTTCACCCAGAAAACGATCCAGAAGGAAAGGGTTGGGCAATCGCTAAGGCTTTGGCTGTTGGTATGGGCGGTTCAAAGGCTGGTGTTTTGGAATCAGACTTCGTTGCAGAAGTAAAGTCAGACCTTATGGGCGAACAGACAATCCTCTGTGGTATGCTCCAGGCTGGAACAATTGTTTGCTACGACAAGATGGTTGCAGACGGAATGGATCCAAAATGCGTAACAAAGTTCCTGATGCACGGTTGGAACGCAATCACTGAAGCCCTCAAGTGGGGTGGAATCACTGGTATGATGGACCGTCTTTCAAATCCTGCAAAGATTAAGGCAAACGAACTTTCAAAGGAAATCAAGACTTTGCTTGCCCCACTCTATCAGAAGCACATGGATGACATCATCTCTGGCGAATTCTCTTCAACAATGATGAAGGACTGGGCAAACAAGGATGCAAATCTTTTGGCTTGGCGTGAAGAAACAGGTAAGCTTCCTTTTGAATCAATGGACGAATCAACAGAAGAAATCACAGAACAGGACTACTTTGACAAGGGTATCATCATGGTTGCTATGGTCAAGGCTGGTTGTGAACTTGCATTTGAAACAATGGTTGACGCTGGAATCAAGGAAGAAAGCGCATACTATGAATCATTGCACGAAGTTCCTCTGATTGCAAACCTCATTGACCGCAAGCGTTTGTTCGAAATGAACAAGGTTATTTCCGACACTGCAGAATACGGATGCTACTTGTTCGCTCGTGTTGCAGCACCAATGATGGCAAAAGATTTGATGCCAAAGGTAACAACAGAAGTTATCGGTAAGGGATTGAACCTTAAGACAACAGCTGTTCCTAACAAGACTTTGGTTCAGGTTAACGACGAAATCCGCAACCACCCAATCGAAGTTGTTGGACGCAAGTTGCGTGCTTACATGACAGCTATGAAGCCAGTTCTATAATTCGTTTGGTTAAATAAAATCAAATAAAAAGAGCCTTCCGCAAAATTCTGTGGGGGGCTTTTTTTGGCTAACCATCTTCTATAAAAGACGGTTACAGTTACAAAACCAATCATGGGCTATTGTAAATGAATGCCCCCATGTGTGTCTGGAGATTTTTAATCGAACCTTTCCAAGAATAACCACGCCTCCTACAAGTGTCTG
>JAZUEV010000024.1:0-15800 GCA_045640345.1 Treponema sp. | reverse complement strand
TGTCATGCTGAACTTGTTTCAGCATCTCTTATTCAAAGTCACACTTAGTTGATTTTGGAAAAAACATTGCATTGTAAATTGTTGATTTTTTGGGTAAACTGTTTTTATGAATATTTTATCCATCAATAATTTAGCTCGCATTGGTCGAGAAAAAAACTTGTTTTCTGGTGTAACGTTTGGTCTTAACGAAGGCGATAAAGCAGCATTGATTGGTCGCAACGGTTGTGGAAAATCTACACTACTTTCTGTGGTCGCAGGAGTTTTACCACCGGACGAGGGTGAAGTTATCATCAATAAAAGCGCAGGTGTTTCTTTTTTGGCGCAAAATCCAATCCACAATCCAGGGGACACTATCAGGGAACATATTTTTAAATCCAAATCTCCCAAACTGGAAATAATCCGTAAATATGAAGAAATCTGTTCAAAAATGGAACAAGGTCTTACAGCCTCCCAGCAAAAAGATTTTGATGACCTGACACTACAGATGGAGCAAGGTGATTTGTGGAATTATGAATCCCAGGTCCGTTCAATTTTGACAGTCCTTGGCATAACGGACATGGATAGAAAAATGGGGGAACTTTCTGGTGGAATGTTAAAAAAAGTCGCCCTAGCACAAGTTTTGGTTGAAGATACAAAATTGCTTTTATTGGACGAACCCACCAACCACTTGGATATGACCACAATTGTTTGGCTCCAGAATTATTTGGCTGAAACAAAACGGACAGTTTTAATGGTTACCCATGACAGATATTTTTTGGATGCCGTGTGCAACAACATTTATGAATTGGCTAGAAACAGTGTAAAACTCTACGTTGGAAATTATTCAAAATATCTTGAAAAAAAAGAAATGGAAGCCGAAATTGAAGCCAACACAGAACGAAGGATAGAATCTGTCCTACGTGTGGAACGGGATTGGTTGATGCGTGGTCCATGCGCCAGAGGAACAAAAGCAAAAGCAAGAATACAGCGGGACATGGCTTTAATCAACAGAGAAAAATTCCAGGCGGACAAGGGATTCACATTTGAAGTCGCCGGCAGAAGATTGGGTGGAAAAATTTTGGAACTCCATTCAATCACCAAAAATTTTCAAAAGGGATATGCAAAAATCAATGGACAAAACGAAAGTCCCGTGCTCAAAAACTTCAGCTACACTTTCAACAAAGGTGAAAAGATTGGTATTTTTGGAAACAACGGAAGTGGTAAATCGACTTTGCTGAACATCATCACAGGAAACATCCCTCCAGATGAAGGAAAAATTGTCGTCGGAGAAAATACTGTTTTTGCTTACTACAACCAGAATCCAGTTTTTAAAAACACTGATTTGACTGTTCTGGAATATGTAAAAGAGTCGGCAGAAATCATGCACATGAACGATGGAACAACTTTGAGCGCCCCACAATTTTTGGAGCAATTTGGTTTTGAAGGAAAAATCCAACATTCAGCAGTATCGACTTTAAGTGGCGGTGAACGAAAAAGGCTTTTCCTTGTTCGACTTTTGTTGAGCAACCCCAACTTCTTGATTCTGGACGAACCTACCAACGACTTTGATATTTTCACCATGAACATTCTTGAAAATTTCCTCATGGGCTTCAAGGGATGTCTTTTGATTGTAAGCCACGACCGTTATTTTATGGACAAAGTTGCGGATACATTGTTTATATTGGAAGATAACGGCGCAGTAAGTGGATTTGTGGGAAAATGTAGTGAATATATCCAGTTTCGTGAAGAAAAACAGAAAGAAGAACTGGAAAACAAAAGGTCCCAGAAAGCGATTGAAGCAGAAAAAAAGTCTGAAGAAAAAAAAGAGGACAAACCCAAAAAACTGTCTTTCGCCCAAAAAAAAGAGTTGGAAAATCTTGAGGTCGAAATCATGGAGCTGGAAGATAAACAAAAGTCCCTGGAAAATGATATGGCATCCACCGATTATACAGTCGCATCAGCAGCTGGTGAAGAATATAAAAAAGTCTCCAGCAGATTGGAAGAAGCCTACGCTCGTTGGGAAGAATTACAAATATAGGGCATCTACGATTTTTTCCACCAAAGTGTGTCAATTTTTTTATAAAAAATTTGATTTTGAATCAAAATTTGATTATATTTATATATGGAAAATAATTTTGAAAACGCGATGTTTTAGGCCTTGCAATTCAAGGATTAAACTTGATAGGAATATTTTCTAAAGGGGGATTTTTATGTCGGAAAACACTTCCAGCAACAATTTTTTCAAAAAAATCTTAAAGCCAAAAGGATTGGTCACAATAATCGTTCTTGTTTTGGCGGCAGTCTTGATTTCTTCCAGCACATTTGTTGTGGACGAATCTGAACAGGCTGTTATTACTCGATTCGGTGCATATTCTAAAACCTTGGGACCAGGTTTGCACTTTAAACTTCCTTTCGGTATTGAAAAAAAATACATTGTCGATGGAAGCAAGGTTGTAAAAACTGAGCAGTTTGGATTTAGGACAGCATCCTCTGGAGTCAACAGTCAATATCAAAACGGAATCACATCAGAATCAATTATGCTGACCGGTGACCTTAATATTGTTGATGTAGAATGGATTATCCAGTACAGAATCGTCGATCCAAAGGCATGGCTTTTTTCTGTTGAAGAAAGAGAACAGACCATCCGTGATATCAGTCGTTCAGTTGTAAACACTTTGGTTGGTGATAGAGCGATTCTTGAAATCATGAGTCAGGAGCGAACAAACATTGAAAACCTTGCAGTCGAAAAGATGAATGAGCAGTTCAGGAATTTGAATATGGGTATCAATGTTGCCACCGTTAAACTCCAGAATATCGTTCCTCCAAAGGGAGTGCAGGACGCATTCGAAGATGTCAACAAGGCTATTCAGGATATGAACCGATTTATCAACGAAGGTAAGGAAAGCTACAACTCGGAAATTCCAAAAGCACAAGGTGAAGCGGACAGAAAAATCCAAGTGGCAGATGGATATGCGGCTGAACGTGTCAACAAGGCAAAAGGTGATGTAGCTCGATTTAATTCAGTCTATGAAGAATATAAAAAAGCTCCAGCAGTTACAAGAAGTCGTCTTTATCTTGAAGCCATGGAAGAAATCTTCAATAAACAGTCAGAAGAATCCAATCCTTCTTTGATTGATAAAAATCTGGAAAACTTTCTTCCATTAAAAAATCTTGGACAATAAGGGAGCTTAGATAAAATCACCCAACTGGGGAATTTTTACGGGGGTTTTAAAATGAAAAAAAACACAAAAGCATATTTTTCTATTGCAATGGTTGCACTTTTGATAATCCTGTTTTTGATGGCGGGACCATTCTATATTATCAACGAAGGTGAACAGGCTGTGGTTACTCGTTTTGGTTCAATCACAGCTTCCCGGACAACTGCAGGACTTTATATCCGTGTTCCATTTATTGATACGGTCACAAAATATCCATCCAAAATTTTGTCGTTGAATGGAGATGACACTCGTATTCCAACTAAAGAAAATCAGTTTATCATCATGGACACCACAAGCCGTTGGAGAATCAAAGATCCAGCTCTTTTTTATCAGACTTTCAGAACTGTTGACGGTGCCTATTCCAAATTGGACGACATTGTTGATTCCGCCACAAGAACGATTATTTCAAGAAACAGATTAAGTGAAATTGTCCGTTCCAGCAACATCATCAATGATTCTAAAAATGAAAATCTTGCAAATTCTGGTGACATCAGTGAAGACGACAGCGCAGAAATTGAAGCTCTTATCAATGTAAGTTCACAAAATGAAGTAGTCTCCAAGGGGCGAAAAAAGTTGTGCGAAGAAATGGCTGTGGAAGCAAGACCAATGCTTTTGGAATACGGAATCGAACTTATTGACATTGTTCCACGACAGATTAAATATTCGGACGAACTTACAGAATCAGTCTACAACAGAATGATAAAGGAACGAAATCAGGTTGCACAGGCTTACAGGTCTTTGGGCGAAGGTAAAAAAGCTGAATGGCTTGGTAAGTTGGAAAATGAAAAACGAACAATTGAATCTGAAGCATACCGTGTTAGCGAAGAAACAAAAGGTTTGGCAGATGCAGAAGCGGCAGCAATTTACACTGAAGCATACACAAGAGATCCTCAGTTCTACGAATTCTGGAAGAGTCTTGAATCTTACAAAAGTACCATGAGTGGATTTGATGCAACATATTCCACTGAAATGGATTATTTCAAATACCTCTACGGACCAAGCGGAAGATAAAATGAACGGACCCTTAGTATTCGCCGAAAATAAAATGCTTTACCTGGACACATCCATGTCCCCATCATCTTTTTCAAAATCCGGTCTTGTAAAACGATTGGACGAAAAAGGTTGGCTCGCAGAAAAATCGGACAACGGTTGGGACTTTAGGACTTGGAATTTCACAGGCACAAAACAAAAGGAATGTACGGACGAAAGTCTTAATGCCGCAGCAAGAAGTGCCCAGGAAACCATAATGCTTGAAGGAAAAGCTTTTTCAGGCCGAACTTTGAAAGCACTTTTTGATATGGAGAATGCTAAAAATTTAGGCGAAACTGAGAGGTCCTTTGTTGCATACGCCACAGCCAGGGTTTGTTCAGCTTTGGAGGACGCTAGCAAAAAAAATATTCCCGTCTACAATATCGGGGCGGGTGGAATTTTCATTTCAGCAGATTTCCAGAAAATAATTTTTTTACCCAAAAGTCTTTTTGAAACATCCATCCAATGTGGAGGTAAAGAACAAAATGCTGAATACAATGGATATTTTATCAACCCTCTACTAAAACAAAACGCCGCCATAAATTACACTCAGTCGGTTATTGCCTACAGGATTTTGACAGGGGACTATCCTTTTAAAGAAAAAAACTCCGAAAAAAGATTCTGGGACATAAAAGACCACAACTATGTTCCACTCAAAAATAAAATCTGGGCTTTAAACGAAAAACTTTCTTTTTTTGTTGACAACGCATTGCAAAGAAAAAGTCAAATCGTCAAGCATGGAAAAAAAAGTGGCGAAAAAAAGATAAGCGTGGCAGAAAAAATTTCATCCAGCATTACAAAAGATTCAGACAGGAAAATTGACGCACAAATTTTTAGACTAGAATTTCCATTGGATGAACTATATAAGGAATTGGGGCTTACTGAAAAAGGAGAGATTCCTGCAGGGGGACACGTTTCTAACATAATACGAAAATCCACCACATCACCAGATGATTTTGAAAAGAGAGTACAAAAAGAAAACAATGCTTTCCAAAAAAAACTGTCACAAAAAAGATGGTTCAGGAAAAACAAAACAGTCTTGACCATTGCTTTTTGTACAATTCTTGGAATCACATTTGTGGCGGGACTTTTCATAAATGGCAATCTCAAAAACCCAACAAGCAAAGGTCTTACATCTTTCCAGACTGTAGAAATGCTTTATTCCGCCTTGAACAAATTGGACATCACAGCTTTACAAGGGTGCACATCCAATGCTGCCTCAAAAAATTTCCAGACCACCATCAGCAATGTGTTTGTTGCATCAAGGATGGGGTCAACCTACAATGTCCGAAAAACTACAGTCCCACCAGCACAATGGTTCTGTTTTAACTACGACTTTAACTACAACATCTATGGTGTCAGCAACTTTTTTATTGACGGAATAGATGCTTCAACTTTTACAAAGGGACCTGCAAAAAATAAAAAACCTAAGGCCATTACCCAAGAATATGGAACCGCTGTGGCTGAAGGGTCTTCAAAAGATTATGTCGTCACCTATTCATTGGTTTTTACGGAAGAAGAAGACCAACTTTTTATCTTGAACCAGATTGATGAAGTCCATCTTTTGTTTAACAATGGTCGATGGATTATAACCGGTATTATCACCAATGAAAAATCCAGAAAGGAAATCAGTCGCAAAGAATTTGTGGAAGATTTTAAGGATGCATGGACCAAAACAAACAACAATCCAAAAGCAACTGCAAAAATCTTAAAGACCACTTATGATTGGGTACCAACAGATTTGGAACTGGACGGAGGATTAAAGGCTACCGAAGTTGACAGAAATCCATTTTCCATTGAAGAATAAACCATTTGTGGTGGTTGAGCCTGTCGAAACCACAAATAAATCTCTTGATTTCGACAAGTTCAATGATTACGATAAGGGGCACACTATACAATAACACCTTTTGTTGAAGGAATCGCACCTTGTCTACGAGGATCAATTTCAGTTGCAGCACGAATAGCTCTGGCGGCGGCTTTAAACAAACCTTCCATTTTATGATGATCGGAACGACCACGTATTGTATCCAAATGGAGATTACATTTTGCACCACCAACAAATCCCTGCCAGAAATCTTCAAAACAATCGGTCTGGAAACTGGACTGTACTCCCTCTGGACTAATGGAAACCAAAGGTATATTTGTCAATTGAGAATTGCAAACCAAAAATGAGCGACCACCAAAATCAACAGAAGCCTGCAAAAGACTTTCATCCATTGGATAGATGAAAAATCCTGTTCGATAAATACCTGCGCAATTTCCCAAAGCCTTAGCAAAAACCATGCCCAAAGTAATTCCTGTGTCTTCAATCAAGTGGTGCTGATCCACATGCAAGTCACCTGCAATTTCACCGGACAAATCAAACATACCGTGCTTGCAAAAGGCCTGCAACATGTGATCAAAAAAACCTATTGGATTTTTTACACAGCATTTACCACTTCCGTCCAAATTCAAAGTCAATTTTATTTGAGTCTCAAAAGTGTTTCGCTCAACAGTGGCAATTCGCTCCATCATATCTCCTGTAACAAAGGGCATCCAAAATGGACACCCTTATCAAAAAAAAATGAACCCCGCCGCAAACGACGGAGTATATACCCATCGGCACGAATCAACTTAAAAAATTAAGCGATTTCCTTATGCCATAACCATCTTGAGTTCGTATTCAAGGATATCTGTCGCACCCAAAGACTTGAGACGAGGCAGAAGATTTGGCACTTCACTCTTTTTGACAGCAATCTTTACCGCAAATCCCTTGTCACCATACAATGGAGAAACGGTTGGACTTCTCATAGCTGGCAATCCATTTACAACAGCGTCAAAATTCTCTTTTGAAACATTCATTTCGAGCATAACTCTGTCGCGAGCATCGATTACGGATTCAAAAATGTTCTTGAGTTCCATAATCTTCTTCTTCTTTTCTGGATTTTCCAATGCTTTTTTTGAAGCAAACATACAAGTTGAAGAAGTCATAATCTCGGCAACAATGCGCAGACCGTTTTCAACAAGTGTACGACCTGTGGCTGTATTGTCAACAATCATGTCGGCATCATCAGGAGGGAAAACTTCTGTAGCTCCATAAGTACGGATAACTTCGTGATCCATGTTCTGACTTTTAAGCCAGTCCGATGCAATCTTCTCATATTCAGTTGCGACAATCACCTTATGAGACTTCAAATGCTCGTCATCAATTGAATTTGGAACTGCGGCAACAATGCGAACTTTGTCAAAACCGGTGTCCATAATTTCAACTACATCAGCACCAGTTTCCTTGATCCAGTCACGACCAGTAAATCCCATGTCGTGGGCACCAAGTTCCAAAAGTTTTCCAATATTCTGAGGTTTCATAACCTTTGCTTCAAGGTCATCCTGATTAACGGTTGGACGATATGCACGCTCCGGCAGATTGATAGAAATTCCTGCTCCAGAAAAAAGTCCAATTACATGTTCATAAATTCTGCCCTTTGGCAACAAAATTTTAAGCTTTTCCATAATTATATAATACCTTAAAAATAGTTTATCTTCAAGTTGGTTTATCAAAAAAAGACGTCCCCTTTCGGAGACGCCCAATTTTTTTTAGAACAAGCTGGTTCGGAATCCAACTGAGAATGTAGGAACAAGGGTCTGAATCTTGTCACTTACAACGTCCGATGGAATGAACCAAAGTGATGGCTCCCAATAAACTGCCCAGGTCTTGAAGTAACGGTTGTCCGCAAATGTCATTCGTGGGAACTCAATCTGCATCAAAGCCGCAGTCAAGATAGTCTTTGACCACTTCTGACCAGCCGCAATAGATGCACCAGACTCACTGAAGTAAGAGAAGTTTGCACCAATTGAAACTGTTGCGCTCAACCAGTCGAAGTCGTGACCAAAGAAGTAGTTGAAAGGAATATAAGCAATCTGTGCAATAACTTTTCCACTTACAACCACAGGTCCACCATATCGCATGGTTGTCAAATCACGCTGGAACAGTCTTGAACAGAAGTCGCGCTGACCCTGGGTAAACTGACCAAAGGATACCTGAAGCTTAACGGCATCTTCGAATGCTGTAAGACCGATACCTGCGCTCCAGAGTGTAGCACCCCACACGTTTGCATCGAAGTAAAGTCCCTGGATGAACTTTGGAACTTCATAAGCGGCACGGTCACCACGTCTCAAGTACAATGTGACATCATCCAAGTGCACATCATCGCTAGAAAGACCTTCGAACCTAAGCTGCTGGTTGTAATGTCCACCGGCTCCAGGAGAAATAAGTCTTACCTCCGGCAAAGTTCGGTCAACCTGAACAATCGTTCTTGTGATTGCAGTTTCACCGTTGTTCATTTCAGCTTTCACCAAGAGGAAGTGGAATCCTTCTGCAACATCCTGGTCTTCGATTCTGTACTTCCATGCACCCTTTCCAACACTTGAAACTGGTGTATAAGTTCTACCATTATCGAAACTCAAGAATACACGCTTTACAGACTTTCCTTCCAGCTCAGCAAGTCTTTCTCTTGGAAGATTTTTCTTATGCTTCAAATCTGCTTTTTCTTCATCGGTCAAAGCGTATCCAGCATTTCCCTTGAGCATTGGACGTTTAACAGCGTAGTCTCCATACATGAAGTTGTCCAAAGTTACCCATGGTCCATAAGGACTGTAGTTCAAAGTCTGAACTCTTGATTCAATTTCATTTTCTTCGCTAGTGTGAGCAACAATCTTGTATGAGTGAGTTCCAGGGGTCAAAACAAATACTCCTGATTCGAACACATCAGCCTTTGCAGGTTCAAATACTTCTTCCTCATATTCGGGACCTGTATATTCTTCACCAGCTTCAAGAGCCGCAGCCTTAGCAGCTTCAATAGCAGCCTTCTTTTCTGCGTTTCTTGCATTTACGGCAGCCAAACCATCTTCGTTAGCTCTTGCACGTGCTTCTGCATTTGCGGTTGCCCTTTCAAGGTCAGCGTCTGTAAAGTTCTTCTTATCAATTACCATTTCAGACTTCATTCTGAATGTATAATATCCAGAATCTGTCAATGTGGCAGTCAAACCAGGGACTCTTTCGCCATCAACATACAAGTCAAAGTAATCAATTGTTTCACCAACAGTTTTTGCTGTACCGTAGATATTGAATTCACCGTTCACATATTCACCGTTAAGAGGATAGAGCAAATCAACAGTCGTAAGCTCGGCAGACTTCATAACATGGACATCGCGGCTAACATTCTTTGAGTTTCCAGCCTTATCGTAACCGGAAATTTCAATGTTATAGAGACCATCCAACAATTCAGAAACATCAATTACCTGAGAAATGATTGAATCTGGATAAAGGTCGTTCTCCTGCAAATAGTCTGGAACTGGATTTCCGTCCAAACTACGGATGCGCATATAAAGTTCGGTCAACTCAATGTTATCTGTTGTCTGACCAGAAACGAACAAGTCATTTGTAATGAAACAGTCATCCAAAGGAAGCTCCAAGTTCAATTCTGGTGGAGTATTATCGATGTTCAACAAAGAAGTATAGAGACCTGTGATATTATATCCGTCCCAAATCTTCAAGAACACAACATGGGTTCCGTCCTGAATAACACGGGTGTCAAGTTCATAAGTCCACTGGGATGGATCTTCTTTTACAGCACCAGGAATAACAATTGCGTCATTATAGCTGGCACCGTTATCAACAGAAATCTGAACCTTGTTGATTCCGTTCTTATCCTTTGCCCAACCACTTATCGTAATCAAGCCGCGAACAGAACCGTCAATCTTTGGAAGTTCAACACTACCCTTTGGTTCTTCAAGAGATACATGGAAGGTCCTCTTTACTTCATGTCCCTTAACACCGTTGATGTCTTCTGCATAGAAAGTGATAACATGTTCGTTGTCAGTCAAAATGCTCAAAGGACTTACATTGATTTCAAATGATGACTGGGAATTTTCATTTTCCAGCAAACTGAAATCACCGTCGTCAACTTTATAGAAGAGCTTCAACTTATTTCCATGGGCACCTTCAATACCGTCATCATCGTACATAACACCACTGATGATAAAGTCTGTCGTCATAACAGAATTCTCCAATGGCATGTGGACTTCAACTACAGGCAAGTCGGTTTCTGGATTTACCTCGAAGGCGAATTCATTAATAACAGTCGTATTACCAGCCACGTCGCTGATGATAAACTGCATTGTATTGTCGATTGGCAATCCTTCCTGTCCCAAACGAGTGGATGGAAGTGCTCCAGTCAAAACACTACTATAGGCATCAAGTTCGGCGATTGAACTAAGCAAATCCCTATCAACTTCCACGTTGGCAGATTCTTCTTCAACAATAACATTTTCACCTGCCACCACATTTCGTTCAGGCGTGTCGAACACCATTGAAGTTGTAGATGTAGGCAATGAATCGTTTGCCACCAAAGAGAAGTCTTTCTTCAAGTTTCCGTCTGGACTTACATACTGGATTGTTCCAACATAGCTGTCGTCCTTTACACGGAACACGAACAATGTTTCACCGTTGACTTTTGCACCTGCTTCTGGAACCACGATTGTGACTTCTGGAGCAGTAGTATCTTTTCTAATTGCAGAGTTGAAGAATGATGTCTTACCTGCGTTGTCGGTTGCACGAATTGTAACAGGCATATATCCATCTGGTGAATCAACCAAGGATACTGTTTCGTTGAAGTTTCCACGAGTATCAAAACTTATGCTCTTCCAAACAGATTCTTCACCTTCAATGCTATCTGTTTCAACTGTCTTATATTCAAGAGCTGCAATTCCGTTTCCATCTGTAACAGTTCCAGCAATCACAAGGTCATTCTTGATATAGTCCATTGGTTTAATGGATGTGACATTGAGGATTGGGTTTGAAGTATCAGCAATCAAGGCAACAGCAGGACTTACCCATGATCCATTGACATCGCTCATAACTCTTGTGGAGATATTTGTGTAAGTTCCATCGTTCTTTGCAGAAAGTCTGATTTCTTTACCAGAGACTTCCACATTAAGACCGTTGTTTGCACGAACCAAAGATGCGGTCAAAGTACCAGGAACGTTTGCATATCCAGTGAGGACAGCATCATTGTTCAAAATATATCTTCCGTTGGCAGCATCATATACAGCACCACCGGCAGTTGTCCAGTAGATAGTCTCAACATTGTCCACCACTGCATGGTTTCTCAAAACGCTGACTGTTCCACTTACTTTTGCACCACCGTTGACAGTTGCTTCAATATTTACAAGACCAGCTGGCAAACCAGAGATTGGAACTTCACATTCATAATTGTCCCCTTCCAGTTTTCTGAGAGTACCCTGTGGCAAAGATTTACCGTTGGCAGTCCATGTAACTGTTTCGATTGGAGAACTTGAACTGATTTTTGCAACCAAAGAATGTGGATCATTGTTGATTGTACCATCCTTCATCTGGAGGACTTCCATACCACTCTTGTACGCAGATCCATCAACAGACACAAATCGTCCCTTTACACCTTCACCCTGTTTGCGAACCCTAATGACAGTTCCCTTGATGTCCAATGTCGATTCTCCGTCCGGCAAAGAAGCATAAGGTCTGTGGTCGAAGGAAAGACCTGTTGTTCCCTGATATACACATACACCATAGTAATCAGTTTCACCACCGTCACCATGGAGCCAGTAATAAGCAGGAGCGGCAGGTTCGGAAGCATCACCGTCCAAAAGTTCAGCACTGATTGGTTCATTGATTTTTCTTACCAGGACAGCTGTTGAACTAAGTTTGTTTGAAGCATTTGTTGCAAGAATTTCTACAATAGAAACGCCATCAACAAAATCATCTGCGCTAAGGTTCAAAGTAAATGCACCACGACGCAAAGTAATAGGTGTCGCACTATCAAGAGGTACGGCAGGAACTACCTGTGAACTGATAACTGTTCCGTTTGCATCATAATTAACCTTTGCAGAAAGGACACGATATTTGACAGTTGCAGTTGAGTTGCTTGTGACAGAACCAGTAATTGACAAAGTGTTTCTTGTATTGAAGTTGTTGAATACTCCACTTGTAAGGCTGCTGTCGCTTGTCAATCTAATAACAGGAGCAGTTTCTGTGGATGGGAAATACAACTGTCTTGATGTATATACCGCACCACTTGTGGTTGTAACTTTGACAGTAAATTTATCTGTACCTGCGTTTGATGACAAAATAATTGAATTTCCATCTGCACGAGCGGTAACAGTTCTCAAACTTGGAGTGACGGATGCGATTCTTCCACCAACAAAGTAACCACTTACAGATCTGTTTTCATCCACAGTGATAGCGCCGTCGTCAGCAACAGTTGAGTCTGTGAAATAAACTCCTGGTTCTGTGCCATAGAATTTTGTATAATCAGAAACCTTGAAGATTACGCTATGGGTAGATGTTCTATCAAATTTATCTGTTGCGCTGATGAAGACTTTTGAAACACCCCAAGGAATATCGTTTCCGTCCAATGAAATGGTCAAAGGTACAGTTGTTTCATCTGCACAGGCAAGGTCTTTTGATATTTTTCCGTCAGCTCCCCATGTCCAGTCATAGTGGATTGACTTGAGACCAGTTGATGAAGAAATTTTTACGGTATAATTTTTACCGCTTTCTGGATCCATTTCAATTCCATTCTTGAACTCTTCATCACCATATTTTTCTTCAGTGAATATAGGAGCAAATCCCTTTGAAGAGAATGCAACAGTCTGAGGATCACCCTTTACACCGAATTTATCAACAGCATAAGCAGTAATGTGATGTTCTCCATCTGACAAAGCGCCTGGGATTGGCTGATAGAATACGCCAGTTGATTCAAGTTTGACCTCTGGTTTTCCATCAACAGAATAGAAGATACTTGCAACACCGTCATCATCCTGGGCATAACCTCTTATGAAGAGACTTCCATCTTCTCCATCGACTTCACCTACAGGATATTTAATATCGATTACAGGTTTATCACCGGACTGGTCAACATAAACTACACCGTTACCCTTGATACCCTTTGATGCGTTGGCAAAAGTTCTGGATGTGCTAACAGCGTTACCCATTGTATCGATTGTGCTGATAGAGAAATCCATGCTGTCTTTTACGACACGGGAATCCAATTCCAATGCCCAATATGGGTTACCAGCAGTAAGTTCAAATTCACCTTCCAAAGAACCCCATTTATACTTAAGATTCTGGAGACCATTGCTGTCACGAGCGTAACCTGCGATAGTAAAGATACCGTTGACAGATTCACCAAGTTCAGGAGTTACGATTTTAAGTTCAGGACTTGCGTTATCAATAAAGCAGAGGAAGGAGTTTACACCAATAGATCCAGCATTATCAATGGCTTTAAACCAGATAAGTTTTGGACCTTCTTCCATTTTTTTTGTATCGAGAGGGAGGGAGAATGTGTAGTAACTGGTCAAACCATTTTCATCAGGAACCTTAAGTTTTGTTTCCTTAAGCTTGATGATATCATAATGTTCGCCACCATCAAGACTGTATTCCAAAGAACTGATTCCGTTTCCGTCTGTTACCTGACCAACCAAGGTGATTTTTCCACTAACCATGGCACCCATATCAATATTGGTAACCTCTGTGACAGGAGCGTATCGGTTCAAATGCCAATCAACACTTACAGAATGACCAGTCTTTGGTTTTACTTTTGATTCGTCCAGAACACCTTCGTCATCATAATATGCGTTTGGATTTCCGTTATCAATTCCGTATGCAGTGATTGTATGTTTACCTTCGGCAAGTTCGGTTGTATCAAGGAAGTAGGACCAGAAATCAGTTCCTTCGACTTTTACAGGATTTTCTTTATCGCCGTCCAAGATAAGCCAGACTTCTTCAACTTTATCGTCATCAAAACAAGTACCAACTATGTTCAAGCTTCCAGGAACTTTCATTCCAGAAACAGGGTTGGTAATTCGTATAACCGGCAAGTCGGACTCATCATCAATTATCAAGTTGTATGGTCCAGCAACAGCGGTGTTCCCAGCTTTGTCCGTCGCTTCAGCATAGACATTGTATTTACCAGAACGGTTTTTAATGTCAAACATTTCGGTCCAGCTGTTCTCTGCGCCAACAGATTTTTCCATGACTTCCTTTTTTCCGCCAGCAAAAACCATGACCGACACGCACATCAATACAAACAATAAAGTGAATCTCTTTAGATCAAATACCTTTCTATCCATAGCGACTCTTCCCTCAAAAGATAGCACAAGCCCAAGGCCTGAATCTCCTGCAATTTATAACTCAGAAATTTAAAAAAAATTTCCAAACCTTTTCGCCAATATCGGCAGAATTTTACTATTTCTTGACCATCCCAAAAATATGGCCCAACTTTTTAACATAAAGGACATCTCTAGAAATTGTGATTTATAGAGACTCCCTAGATTTTCAATTGACCCAAAACTTTTCCAATGCTGTCGTGGATAACCAAATTCGCCATTCCATCGCTGGGGGTTGGGTCACGGTTAATCAAGACCAAATATTTTCCAGAAAAAGCCCTGATGAACCCTGCCGCAGGATAAACTGATAAAGATGTTCCACCAATAATAAGCATATCCGCTTGGGAAAGGGACTTAAGGGTTTTATCCACCACATCGTCGTCCAATCCTTCGCCATAAAGAACCACGTCAGGTCGAATCATAGCCCCGCAGACTTCACAACAAGGGATTCCATCATCATTGGAGTGGGACATAACATAAGCTCCATCGTAAGAAACACCACAACCAGTGCAATGGTTACGCAAAACAGACCCATGAAGTTCCAAAACATTTTCGCTGCCACCAGCTTGATGAAGTCCATCAATATTCTGGGTTATGACAGCTGTCAGTTTTCCTTTTTTCTCCAATTCAGCCAATTTTTTATGAGCGGCGTTTGGTTCTATGCCAGACACCAACAATTTTTCCCTATAAAACCGATAGAACTCTTTTGGATTGCGGTTTAAAAATCTTCCACTAAGGATTTCTTCAGGAGGATAGTCCCACTTTTGATTATAAAGACCGTCCACGCTTCTAAAATCTGGGATACCACTTTCGGTCGAAACACCTGCTCCACCAAAAAATACAATCCGATTACTTTCGTCCACATATTTTTGAAGCAAATCCAATTGTTCCTGTGTCGCACCCATAAAATCTCCACCTATATAATAGAAGAAAATTGTTAAAGGGCAAAAACTGTTCTCCCCTTGCCTAGCCCTACAATTAAATATAACACGGTTTTTTTATGGATTCAAGTTTTTTTTAATGACAAAATCTCTAAAATCTTTATTTTTTTGAGAAGCTCAATAGGCACGACAAATATGAAAAAGTAAAAACCGTCCTCCCCAACTGGTTTCTGAATCTCAAAAAAAACAAAGTGCACTAAAAAACAGTCGTTGATGAGATTTCTCCACTACGGTCGAAATGACAATTGATGTTCTGTCGAAATGACCTCTGATGTTCTGTCGAAATGACCTCTGATGTTCTGTCGAAATGACCATTGACGTTCTGTCGAAATGACCATTGATGTTCTGTCGAAAGGACAAAAAAAAACGTCCGATTACAAATTTCCAGAGACTTATAGAGGGAAGGTTTGTTTATAAACCCACGAATTTGTCCAGGTCTAACGACCTTCACTGA
>JAZUEV010000023.1:0-1882 GCA_045640345.1 Treponema sp. | reverse complement strand
GACCGCATGATGAACTTCGACGACTACCTCAAGGATGAACAGGTCAAGGCTCTTAGAAAAGAGTATTACGCTGGAACCGACAAGAAAATTAGATTCTAGGTGAAAACATTCCGGTGGTGGATTTTCTGCCGCCGGACTTGGATTTATAGGGGAGTCTTTAAAAATTGCAATTTTTAGAGATGCCAATAGGAGTGTTTATGAAAGCATTAAAAAAGTTTTTGGCTGCCACGGTCTTAGGCTGTGTAGCTGTTATTTCCATCTTCGCCCAGGAGTCTTCTAAAAATCTCAGCGACAAGGTATTGGATAGAGTCTGTCAATGGGAAAAATCCGGCAAGCTTTTACCGACGGACGGTTATGGTCGTGAGACAGAAGACGGTAAGGCTATCTATATTCGTGACGAACATATAGTCTATCTTGTGGAGGCGAACTTCGATGTTCCATACTTCTATACAAGAGTTTGGGACGGCAGCAAAGGTATCATCCTGATTGCCTATGGAGTCGGTGAGGAGGCAAGGTTCTATATCGACAGTTCCGAAAATGCGTTGAGGGATTTGTATAATCCGGAGTTCACCAAAGGCGACATAGATATTGATGAAATCAAGTCCATTGTGGGTTCTTATGGAGAATTGCATGAAATCCAGTTGGATGGCAAATCTTACAGCGTGGTTTTTGAAAATATTGACGAGGAAGTCGTAGAGGAAATGGAAAATAATTTCCAGGACGATAGGACCTCCCAATATACAGACGACCAGACGTATGACGAAGAGTTGTATGAAACTGAGCAGTCGGTTCGTCCAAGCTATGGAGAACTTGAGGAACTGTACAAATATATCCTTGATTTTGAGACCTCCAAGAAATATGTGGACTCTAGCCTGAAGGGAATCGAAAAAGATGGCAGGGCGTACATAAGCGATGGAAAAAATCTCTTCCTTATTGATGACCAATATCATATTCCTTTTGAATACAACCGCGCCGTAAGCAATGTGGAGGGTATTCCAAACATAATATTCGTCACCTATGGCCACGATGATTCATGGGACCGATATTATTTTTCAAAAAACAAGGAAGGACTTGCGAGCTATGAAGGATCCGCCGAGTTTTTCGACATTGACATGGAGCAGGTCTACAATGAGATCAACGGATATACAATCTCCTACCGCAGCAAGATTATTTTGGACGGTGTTGAATATGAAGTCCTTTTCAGTGATATCAATGATGACCAGAGTGAATTGGAAGAACCAATGGATGGAATCGTTGAATATGAAGAAGATGTCTATGAAGAAAACGACGAGATTGTGCCTGCCTTGAATAAGTCAACCCTTGACAGTCTATTGAATGATTTGGTCAAGGATATGAACGGCAAGAAGTATCCATCCCTCTATAAAACGGACAAGCCTTATGCCATTGAAAAGGATGCCGGTAGATATATTCTAAAGACTGGTGGATATACGACCCACGTGGATGTGACTGGCGACTATTTTGTTACTGTCCAGCTTTATACATCGGATTTCGAAAATGGTTTGATGGTCCTGGGATTTACAAGGGGCAGTCAGTTGTCTTTGTATCGTTTGGTGGCATTCGGTGAAAGTCAAGTTGATGAGGAAGCCGTTGAAGAAGCTCACAGGAAAGGTGAGTTCTATGTCAGCGAACAGGATATGGAAGAATTCCTTGCGTATGTCGAGGAAGAAGGATACGTCTATGATAAGTCAGTTGTCGTTGATGGAGTGAACTATCATGCCTACTGTATTCCTTTTGATGAAAGCGACTGGGAAGAATAGTTTCGGATGATTTTTTCTGCTGAAGTCCTTCTTTCACTTAAAAACAGTGGAAGGGGGATTTTTTTTCGTGCCGGGTGGAATTTAATTTTTCCATGCAATGAGAC
>JAZUEV010000022.1:0-3239 GCA_045640345.1 Treponema sp. | reverse complement strand
AACGTCATTCCGAACTGGTTTTGAATCTCAAAATCAACCTGTGTGACTGTTAATCGAGTAATGCTGAATCAAGTTCTGCTTGACAATCTTGATAAAAATCTGTCATCCCATAAACTCGACATTTACGGAATAATTTATTATAATGGAAATATTAAGTGTGTCTCTGGGATGCTTCTAATAACTGAAGTTGTTGGAGTCTCCATAAGCACGACTGATGTTGCGAGGAAATTATGAAAACGGATAAGAAATCGGCAATCAAAAAGATAAAGGAAATGGTCTACACCACAAAACTGGAGCCAGAGGAATTTCGTGCCAATTTTGATAGAACTTTTTCAACGGTCTTTCTTCCTAACAATGTGGAGTGCGTGCAAAAGGACTATGGTGGAGTAAAATGCGATGTGCTTTCTCCTACGGTCTATTCATCAAAAAGAATCATGATCTATATTCACGGAGGTTCTTTTGTGGGCGGCTCATGTGCTTCCTACAGAAATTTTTGTGCATCCTTTGCCCATGCATCCTCATGTCGAGTGATTGTTCCTGAATTCAGGCTTCCTCCCACATATCCATTCCCTGCGTCCATCGATGATTTGGTCAATGTGTTCAGGATTGTCTACGAGGAAGAAAATCTTGCAAGGGGATTGGCGATAACCAATGGTGAAAAATCGGACAATGTTCAGGGGAATATAGTCATTGCCTCCGATGGAAGTGGAGCAAGCTTGGCTATGGCCTTGATTTTCAAGATCAACAAGAAATATAGAGGAAATATCCAGAATCTGGTGCTTTTTTCACCTTGGCTTGATTTGTCATCAAAAAATCCATTGATCGCTGCGGGCAAGAAAAAAAAGGATGATGTCTTGAGCGGAGAAACCCTTCACTGCGCTGTCGATAAATACACTTACGCCGCAAACCTGTCCAATCCTTTGGTGTCTCCTCTGCTTGCTTCCGATGAAGATTTTGAGGAATTCCCACAGGTCTATATCCAGATTGGTGAAAAAGAAATCCTCCTGGAGCAGACCATGGAACTAAAAAAACGTCTTGAAAAAATCAACGTGGACTGTATCCTGGATGTGTGGCCCGACATGATCTACATGTTCCAGATGGCGGATGAATTTTTACCCCAGTCCCATCTTGCTGTGGAGAAGGTTGGAAAGTTCATCAGCAAAAGGGAAGGGGACAGCGAAGAGGAAGTGGCAAAGCGTCAGGAAATCAGTCGCAAGAACAATATCTACATGGGGGAGAAGTGATGGAACTTTTGTCTCCTGCTGGAAATGTGGACAAGCTTAGGTACTGTTATGCCTATGGTGCCGATGCTGCGTATATTGGATTAAAGAATTTTTCACTCAGGGTAAAGGCCGACAATTTTTATGCTGACGAGTTCAAAAGGGTTCGGGAATTGAAGGAAATGTATCCCGGAAAAAAGCTCCACTGCGCCTTGAACATCAGTTTCCATAATTCAGAGATTGACAGACTTTTGATGGACCTTCCATATTTCAAGGAATATCCAATCGACGCATTCATTGTGCAGGATTTGGGAATCGTTCCAATTTTGCAGAAGGAATTCCCCAACGCAGCGTTACATCTTTCAACCCAAGCCAGCTGCATGAATCGTGAGGCCGTGAAAATGTACAAGTCCCTTGGTTTTAGCCGAGTGGTCATGGGTCGTGAAGCGTCGCTGGATGAGATTGCGGAAATCAAGGATGCTGTGCCCGACATGGAGATAGAGACTTTTGTTCATGGTGCCATGTGCATTGCCTACGCAGGTCGTTGTCTTATGAGCGCCTATCTTAACGGTCGTTCAGCTCAGGAGGGGTTCTGCTCCCACACTTGTCGATGGGACTATGATGTGATGCTTCCATCCGACACTGAATCAATCTACAGTAGGGAAGCCCAATCCATAGCCCAAAGCGGTGAACTGGTTTTGCAGGAACACAAAAGACCTGGCGAATATTTTCCGGTTTACGAGGGTGACAATTTTACTGCCGTCCTTTCATCCAAGGATTTGTGCATGATTGACCATCTGGACAAACTTAAGAAGGCCGGGGTTGATTCTCTGAAAATTGAAGGCCGCATGAAAAGTGTCTATTATGTTGCCATGATTACCCGTGCATACAGAAAAGCCTTGGACGCTCTTGATGGAAAAATCACCGGCGAAGAAGCTCAGCCTTTTGTGGACGAACTTTACAAGGTTAGCCACAGACCTTACGCCACTGGATTTTATTTCAGCAGAAACGATGCGGATGTGACAGTCTCTGGTGCAAGCGAAAGTACATGGGACTTGTGTGCCGAACTTCCTGAAGAAATCCCCCAATCGGAAATCGATTCAATTTTGAAAAAAGGTTCCGACCTGGAAAAAAAGAGGCAGAATGAATATGAAGCCATGGTCCCGCAAGCAAAAGCCGCCTATGACCAGAGAGTAAAAAATCTGCCTGACAGATATCTTCGGGGCGTTGAAAAAAAAGATGGATGGAAAATGTATCCATTGAAAGCCGTCAACATGATAGACGAAGACTCCTTGCTGGAAATGGTCACCCCTGATTTATGTTCCGTAAAAGTTGACAAAAACGATTTCCAGATGGTGAACCCTCACACGGGAGAAGTCTACAACTGGTGCTGCGATGGACACGATTGCGTCATCTACACGGCAATGGTCATTCCATCAGGCTCCCTCCTAAGAAAGTGGCTTTCCGAAAACCCAAGGAATTCTGGGAAAAGATAATATATATCAATGGTTTAGGATATCAATGTGAGAAGAGACCATTGAAAAATTGTAATTATGTCATGCTGAATTTATTTCAGCATCTCTTTTTAAGAGGTGAATGAATTTGTGCAAGTGTTGGTTGAGCTTGTCGAAACCACCGTATATGATAGTCTACTAAGTTGGTCACATTGGATTAATTATAGCGTATATCCGATTGAAAACAAAAAGACACTCGTTTTGGGGACTGTTAACGCAAAGCGTTTTTTATAGCGTACATCCGATTGAAGATAAAAGACACTCGTTTTGGGGACTGTTAACGCAAAGCGTTTTTTATAGCGTATATCCGATTGAAAATAGAAAGACACTCGTTTGGGGGTCTGTTAACGCAAAGCGTTTTTTATAGCGTATATCCGATTAAAAATAAAAGATACTCGTAGGGGCACATCCGTCATTTCGACCAGCGTGGAGAAATCTACGCAAGCCATCTAGGATGTCTTGCTATCGAGTTTTAGTTTTGCCACCAATGGGTGTCAATTTTTTG
>JAZUEV010000021.1:0-5862 GCA_045640345.1 Treponema sp. | reverse complement strand
TCTCCGACTCTGGCTCCAGCTCATCCTCCTTAACCACCTGCTCCCCATTGAAAAGAAGTCCGTTCACGATATCGGCGAACACATCGTTGTAGGATTCGAGGGTCTTTTCGCACACATCCTTCTCTGGCATCCTTCCTCCATATTTTCTCACCCCTACTATATATATGTTCTTTAAAAGTCAAAATCCGTCCTGAATTTGCAAAAAAAATTAATAAAATTTTCTTGAGTTTTAGTGTTTTTTTTGTGAAACAAAAAATTGGACGCGGACTGCGGACAAACTAAAACTCATTAGCAAGACATCGCAGATGGCTTGCGTCTTTTTGTGAAACAAAAAATTGACACCCTTTGGTGGCAAAATAAAAACTCATTAGCAAGACATCGCAGATGGCTTGCGTCGTGCTTTAAAAGTCAAAATCCGCCCTGGATTTGACATAAATTTAAAAATCTTCTTGAGTTTTTATGTTTTTTTGTGAAAAAAAATTGACACCCTTTGGTGGCAAAATAAAAACTCATTAGCAAGACTTCGCAGATGGCTTGCGTCGTGCTTTAAAAGTCAAAAAACGTCCTAAATTTGACATAAAATTTGAAAAAAAATCCCCGGACTTTAATCCAGGGACTTAAAATCATTTTGAATAATGGATGAACCCCATCGGCACGAATCAGTTCACCACATCCTTGACCAAATGCAGAACCTTGTCTGGACAAGATTTGGCACAGATTCCACAACCGATGCACAATGAATAATCGATTTCAGGAAGTCCGTTGACCAAGGTGACACATTTTTTTGGACACTTGTTCACGCAGATTCCACATTTGATACAACCGTTGGAACAATTTTTCTTGACGGACGGTTTGTTGTCGCTTCGGTTTGCACACAAAGTAACAGGTCCCTTAAGATTTCCATCGATAATCTTTATCAATTTCTTTGGACAGGCCTTGGAACATTGACCACAACCAACGCACTTGCTGTAGTCAACCACAGGAACACCATCGTCTCCCATAAAAATACCACCAAAGGAACAAGCTTCAACACAGTCCCCATAACCTACACATCCAAAAGAACAGTTCTTCGTACCATTGACAGACATGGCGGCGGCGGCACAAGTTTTTACACCATTATACACACCCTTGTCGGATGCGCAGAACTTGAATCCTTGGCAGGCTATGATTGCCACTTTTTTCTGGGCGCTAACACATACACCCAAGATCTGTCCAACCTTCTCGGCAACGGATGGTCCACCAGCTACACAACCATTGGCAGGAGCCTCACCTTTTACGACAGCAGCGGCAAAAGCGGCACAACCAGCGTATCCACATCCACCACAGTTTCCACCTGAAAGAACATCCTGGATGGCTTGAACTTTTGGATCAACCTTCACGGCAAAAATCTTTTTGAACAAGCCCAAAAGAAGTCCCAAACAAAAAGCCACACCCAAAGAAAGAGCAATGGTAAATAAAATTGTCTTCATATATACGCCCCTATTTAATCAGTCCCTTGAAACCAAGGAAGGCAAGACTCAGAAGTCCGGCACAGATGTAAAGCATTGGAGTTCCCTTGAAAGCCTTTGGAACATTTGCCCCCTTCAATCTGCTTCTGACACCAGACATAACCACCATGCTCAAAAGGAATCCCAAGGCGGACCCCAAAGCGTAAACCAGACTTTCGCCGTAGTTGTAGTTCTTGCTGATACAGTTGATAGTTACACCAAGGACAGCACAGTTTGTGGTGATCAACGAAAGGAAGATTCCCATGGAGCTGTACAAAGCCGGGGCAGATTTTTTTAGATAGAACTCCACCAGCTGAACCAGTGACGCAATGACCACAATGAAAATCAATGTCTGGAGGAACTGAAGCCCAGCGGGCACCATAATGAATTTATAGAGAGGCCAGGTGACAGCAGTAGCCAGCATGATAACGAAAGTCGTAGCAATACCCATGCCCGTTGCCTTTCCAGTCTCGCTTGTCATACCGATGAAAGGACAGATCGCCAGGTACTGAATGAAAACCACATTGTCCACCAGCATGGACTTAATAAGTATGCTCAAAATGGAACTCATTTTCCTACCTCCGTTTCTGTTGAATTTGTTGACGCTGATTCACCGTTTGTTTCGGTTGATTTAGCCTGAGCCGCTTTTTCAGCTGCCAACTTTTTTGCTTCCTCAATCTTTCGTTTCTGTTCGGCCTCTTTTTCAGCTGCAAGTCGCTTTTTCTCTGCCAAATCGTCGAGAACCTTTTTCTTGTTCTGTTCGGCAAGTTTTTCTTCCTTTGAATTTCTGATTCCCTGAACCAAGGCGCCAAGCAAACCGAATACGATAAATCCACCTGGAGCTGAATTCAAAACACCGATTCGATAGGCCGCAGGAATAACCACCATCTTGATTGATGTTCCGGCCATCAAAGTTCCTGCACCAAAAAGCTCGCGAACCAAGGAAATGCAGACCAAAACCAAAGTATATCCCACACCCATTCCCAATGCGTCCAAGACTGAATCACCGATGGTGTTTTTTGAAGCAAAAGCCTCCACTCGACCCATGATGATACAGTTTACGACAATCAATGGAAGGAAAACTCCCAAGGCATCGTAAAGAGCTGTGACATAGGCATTCAAAACCATCTGAACGATTGTAGTAAACGCTGCGATGATTACGATAAAGACAGGAAGTCTTACGGCAGATGGAATGTGTTTTCTGAATATGGAAATAACCAGTTCGCTCATAACAAGAACGAAAGTCATACCCATGCCCATGCCCAGTCCGTTGAAAATTGAAGTCGTGATTCCCAAGGACGAACACAGACCGATGTTCAAAACCAGAAGCGGATTTTCTTTTAGAATTCCGTTGGTAAAAATACTAAGTTTTTTGTTCATGACTATTCTCCGCTTATTGCTGAAAGACATTCGGTCATTGCCGCACAAGAGTCTTCCATCATCAGGGCTATTCCGTTGCTGGTGATTGTTGCCCCGGAAATACCGTCAAAAGTCTTGCCTATTATGAATCCGTCTTTGGAATCCATACCCTGGAACTGACCAAAGAAAGTCTTTCCGTTTGCCAGCCTGTATGTAGGGTCGCTACCGTTCTGTCCAAAGCCAGGTGTGTCAGTGTTGTTGAGATAACGCATCCCTGTGACCTTTCCATTGACATCCATTCCAACCATGATTGTGGAGCGGTCGTATGTAGGTCCTGAAATCTGAGCAACAGCACCCAAAATCTTTCCGTCCTTTTTTGCAAAGTTGATGGTATCCAAAGTGGTCTTTCCACTTTTTGTGGTACCACATTTTTCGGTGGCAATCTCAAAGGAATCCGCCTCAGGAAAAACAGCTTTCATGGCTTCGTTTGCCTTTTTGATGTTGTTCGCATCAATGACAGGAGATGTCACATTGTTCACCACTGCCAGAACCGTACAAGCAGCAACGGCATAGGCGGCAAGAATCAATCCAAGCTTGACCATGGACCAAACACCGTCGGATTTTTTTGTATTTGTCGATTCACTCATTTTGATTCCTCCGCAACTGGAATATCAAGTCCATACTCCTGGGCGATTTTCTGAACATCAGCATGTCTGTGGGCTTTCTTTCCGTAACCATATTTCCTTGAAGTGATATTGTTAAGGAATGGTGCCACTGAATTCATAATCAGTATGCTGAACATTACACCTTCAGGATATCCACCGAAAGTCCTGATCAGATATGTGATAAGTCCACATCCTGCACCAAAAATCCATCTTCCAGGTTTTGTCACAGGGGTTGTGGCGTAGTCTGTCACCATGAATGTGGCCCCGAACAAAAGTCCACCTGTAAGAAGGGCAGTCAAAACATCAACACCGGCACCTTCAAGTCCCCTTCCACCGATCAATGAACCAAAGAAAGTGAACACCACAACAGTTCCAACCATGGAGACACTGGCGCGGATATCGATTATCTTTGTGACCGCCAAAAACAGGAATGACACAAGGATCAGCATGATGGAAGTTTCACCAATACATCCAGCCCTGTTTCCGATGAAGTACTGAAGGAAAGAATCCCCTGTCAAAACAGCTGTCCCTGGTTTAATTTGGCTGAGCATTGTTGCCGATGAAATTGCATCCACATTCGAAGCTCCAGTCAAAGCCCATGACCACTTGTTCACGTCGGACGCAGGATTGAACCAGGAAGCTCCCATGGCGGCTGCGAAACTCATAAACATGAAGGCTCGTCCTGTCAATGCAGGGTTGAACACATTGTTTCCGATTCCACCGAAAAGTCCCTTGGCAACCACAACGGCAACCAACGCACCTATGACCACCATCCATGCGGGAATGGTTGAAGGAAGAACCAATGCCAGAAGAACACCTGTCACAGCCGCGGAAAGATTGTCCACGACAACAGCCTGCTTTGTGATTTTCTGGAAAAGATATTCAAAAAGAACACAGCTTGCCACCGAAACCAAAATGGTCACAAGGGCACGGATTCCAAAAATAACCACACCGTAGACACACTCTGGCAAAAGTGATATGAGCACCATAAGCATGACCCCACGGGTGGAGCGTCCCAAGGTAAAATGGGGACTTGATGAAAGATATATATCTTTTGTATTAGCCTTTGGGTCTGTCATTTTGATTCCCCTCCTGATTTCTGAGACTGGGCTTTTGATGCTTCCGCTTTTGCACGTTCTGCCGCCATCTGTGCCCTGACTTTTCCCTTGCCAAGACGGATTCTCTGCACCAGTCGAACATTTGCGGGACACACAAAGGAGCAGCATCCACATTCAATACAATCCATGAGACCGAACTTCTTTGGCGTGACCAAATCTTCCGGGTCCGCTTTGAGGGATCGAACCATCATCACAGGCGTCAAACCCATTGGACAGGCGGACACACATTTTCCACAGTTGATGCACTGGCTTTCGTCCACCAGGTATGTCTCTTTTTCAGAAAGGAACGTGATTCCGCTGGTACCCTTCGCGATTGGAAACTGAGTGCTCGGCATGGCGAATCCCATCATTGGTCCACCGCTAATGATTTTTGCCGTCCCATCTTTTTTTAGGCTGAAGACTTCCGGTATCAAATCACCTACCACAGTTCCGACCGGGACACGGATGTTGCATGGCTTTTCAACCGCCCCGCCACTAATAGTCAAGGCACGGTCAATCAAAGGCATACCAAGTCTGAAAGCGTCGGATATGGCACAAACGGTTCCCACATTTGTAATAACAGCACCAGCGTCGGCAGGAAGACAAGCTGATGGAATCTCCACACCAAGGACAGCCTCAACTATATTTTTTTCACAACCCTGTGGGTACTTTGTCTTTACGATGGAAACCGCAATATCTTTTTCCCAACCCTTTGCCTTTATGGCATCCTTAAGTTTCGGGGCGATATATTCCTTGTTTTCCTCAAGAACCATGATTCCCTTGGCTCCAACAATTTTTGTGACAATCTTAAAACCGTCCACAACTTTTTCAGACTGTTCCAGTAGGGTCCTTTCATCGACTGTCAGATAGGGTTCACATTCAGCAGCATTTAATAGAACAAAATCAATTTTCTTATCGGCCGGAGGATTCAGTTTAACATGGGCAGGGAAAGACGCTCCACCCATACCAACGATTCCAGCGTCACGGATTCTAGCAAGGGCTTCTTCCTTTGTGCATGTGAAAGGGTCAAGGGGAGACATAAAATCAGTATCCGATGAACCGTCGCTTTCGATAGTTATGCAAGGAACCTCCATTCCACCTGTCACCATAAAGGTCTGGATTTTTTTTACCTTACCTGAAATGGATGCGTGAACCGGAGCGGACATAAATTTGTCAGACTTTGCAATGACCTGCCCTCGCTTGACAGTATCACCAACCTGAACCAGGGGACTGTTTGGAGCACCTCCCATGGTA
>JAZUEV010000020.1:0-2854 GCA_045640345.1 Treponema sp. | reverse complement strand
TTCAAAATGTGATGAACTACAAACAACGCAAAAAGTGCCATTCCAGCATAAGCATGATAACTCAAATTACGAACAGTTCCGTGACTCATTAAAAAAATAAAATCAAAGTACATGAGGATATCGACAATGATTTTTGTAAGTTTTGTTTTTGTCATAGAATCCTTGCCTTGTTAAAATTGTTTCAGCATCCTTATTTTCTGATAAATGATTTATCCTTTTCAGGAATCTGGTCATCACTTTTGTATCGCTCGATTTTCATGTGAAGGTCGTATTTTTCACGAAGCTCTATAATTTTTTTCATCATTGGTGATTTGTGGTGTTCATCAATTGCCTCCTGATTTTCCCAAGAGTCAATCAAAAGAACTGTCTCTGAATCTTCCATGGAAAAAAAATATTCATATTTCAGGTTGCCTTTTTCTTCACGGATTTTTTTCACAGTTCCAGATGAAATCATTTCTTCTGCAAAAAGTTTTGCGTTTCCGTTTTTTCCTGTGTAATAAAGATTTACAGTAATCGCCATTTCCCGCCTCGATTATTTCAAAACCTTTTCAAAATATTTCTTCAATTCTGCTTCACTTGTATTTGCGTAGAACCGTTCGCCTTTTTTCCAGACTGCATTTTTTGAAGCGTGGGCTTTCAAGTCTTTTTCTGCACCGCTGATTCCGCTTCCACCACTTGTGCAGATGGCCACAACAGTTTTTCCGCTTAAATCATTCTGTTCAACAAAAGTCCACATGATTTTTGGAGCTGTGTACCACCAGATTGGAAATGCCAGAACAACTGTGTCATATTTAGATAAATCAAAATTTCCCCTGTCACCCTGAACTTGTTTCAGGGTCTTAATTTCAGGTCTGCTTTTGCTGTCGTTGGATTCTTTTGACGAACGGCTTTTTGAGTCATGCCAGTCTATATCTGCATCTGTGTATGGAACTTCCGGTACAATTTCAAAAAGATCAGCATTTAAAACTTTTGCTGTTGTTTGAGACAGAGCTTTCGTGTTTCCAGTGCAGCTGAAATAACACACCACTGATTTTGCGTAAGTTGATGTCATTAAAAGACCTCCGATTAACAGTGTAAGAAGTGTTTTTTTCATTTTTGTTCCTCCTATTAAAAGTTAATTTTTAAATAACTGCTTGCTTTACTAAATACAAAACTATTATACTTTTTAAAATATGATATAGCAAATACTTATTTTTAATGGTTTTCTATGCTTTTTTTCTATAGTTGTGATATACTTGATTTATGAGAATAAATTTTCAAATTTTAAACTATTTTATTGCCATTGCAAATGAAGAATCCATAACCGCAGCCTGTGAAGTTCTTCATGTGACACAACCAACCGTTAGCAGACAGATTGCGGATTTGGAAAAAGATTTGGGAGTAATTTTATTTGAAAGAGGTCCCAGAAAAATCACTTTGACAAAGGAAGGTGTTTTATTTAAAAGACGGGCAGAAGAAATTCTTTCGCTTATAAAAATAACAGAGGAAGAAATATCACAAGATTCTCAGGAGTTGGAAGGAACAATTTCCATTGGTGGAGGTGAATTAAAGTCCATGGATTTTGTTTGTGAAAAAATATCGGAATTCCAAAAACTGCATCCAAAAGTTTTTTTTAATTTTTACACAACAACCAGTGACATTATTAAAGAACAAATGGACAAAGGTTTGCTGGACATTGGTATTCTTTTGGAACCGATTGATATTGAACGATATGAGTATTTTAGAATTCCAGTCGAAGAAAAATGGTGTGCCCTCGTTCATCCAGATTCAAAGCTTGCAAAAAGAAAATCAATCGCTCCAAAAAACTTGATAAATGAAAAAATAATTCTTCCAAAAAGAGCAAATATTAAAAACGAACTTTCCGCATGGTTTGGTAAAGACATTACAAAGCTTAACACAGTTGCAAGCCACAATCTTAATTCAAATACAGCAGTGATGGTCTCAAAAGGTGTGGGAACTGCACTGACCGTGGAGACTGAACTTATAAAAAATTTTTCTGAAATAAAAGTGATTCCCCTACGACCACCCCTTTGCGCAAGAACTGTTTTGGTTTGGAAAAAAAATATTCCTATGAACATAGCGACGACAAGGTTTATTGAATTTTTAAGAGAATAGTTTATTCAAATTTGCTGCAGATTAATTGCAAATCTGTCGACCAAATAAAACAATTCTATCGGTAAAATATAATCATAATTCTGATGAAATATACGGTTATAAATTGCCGATAGAGTTTTTATGTTTACGCTATTTGTCCTGGAAGCTTAAGCTTTTATTTAGCAGGAAATTGAGCATACGTCTAGTCAAGGGACACTTTGTTCTTCGCCCTTGACTCAGCCGTTTGACGGGTTTCTATTTCATTTATAAACCCGTCATCCATTCATCCAGGAACTTTAGCTGTTCTTTTCAAAGAATTCTGATTTTGCATCCCATGGAGTATTTGCTTTGTAATCGAATCCGTAGATATCTGCATCCGGGAAGAATTTTTTGTAGTACTCCCCTTCACCTGCATTTCCGCCTTTTCCGTGGATGTATAGAATTAACTTTTTCATTTTTCTAATTTACTTTTTGTTTAAGAAAGTGGCAATAAACTACGACTTTAATTGAGGTTCATTGCCAGTTGTCAGTTCTATTTTGCCTTTACAGGAATCCAGATTTCTAGGAAAAAATAATGATTATTTATTCTTCTTCCTTATAAACATCCGCCAGCTGGTAAGTATGACCGTAATGTTCAACGAACCGCATCAAATCATCAAAGGTTATGCTTACGGATGCTGTATTTCGCAGTGGATGAATTATAACCTTTTTGCCTTCAAAGTTTTCATCAAATAAAACTTTGACCGAACGCTGGGTATCG
>JAZUEV010000019.1:0-5842 GCA_045640345.1 Treponema sp. | reverse complement strand
ACCCATAATGCCTTGGTCCTAGGTTCAAGTCCTAGATGTCCCAAAAAAGACTTGCAGATTAATGTAGGTCTTTTTTTTATTTTAAACAAATTTTGATTCTAAAAACAGTTCTACATCTAGAACTTGAAGCGTAATGAACGCCGACCTATGGGAGGAAAAGCACACAGGACGTGTGCGACAGTGAATGAAGCCGGCCTGGAGAGAGGAACCATGGAGGGAGACGAACGGAGGGCAAGTCCTAGATGTCCCAAAAAAAGACTTGCAGATTAATGTAGGTCTTTTTTTATTTTAAACAAATTTTGATTCTAAAAACAGTTCTACATCTAGAACTTGAAGCGTAATGAACGTTAATCCGCTATCATATTCAAGGTACCCTAAAAAAACTTGCAGATTAGAAAGACTACTGAAAAATAATGTGGCCATTGAACCTGTTTCGATTGGTCCATTGAAAATTTATGTGGTCCATATTATAGACATCAAGAATAATTTAATCTCGTCTTTCGCTCTATAAAAAAGTATCGCTCGGTTTGGCAAAAATCCCTTTTATAATGTGCCGTTTCTCCTGCAAGCGTTGTTATAGAACTGTGCATCGGGAATTTCAAAATAATATGTCGCATTGGAGCCGTTGGTTTTTGTAAGGAAGAAACTTATTGTTCCACCTTGGAGTAAAGCATTGTGCAATTTTGATGAAGCCGATGTACCAAAGCTGATTCTATCACTTGTATTTTTCGCAGTGAATGTAAATGTTGAATCATTTGAATCCGTGATCGTGATATTGTATTTAAATGGATTATAATTGTCGGTTATCAAAAGAATTTCGTCCGTTCCTTCAAAAATACGGAGACTTACATTGTTTTTGTTTTCAATAATCAGTTGAGCTGAAAAAGGTTGATTTATGAAACTGTCGGTTGAAAAAGTTCCCTTAAGACTTTCGTTTGTGCTGATAAAGGTCTTGTTGGTAAGATTGTTGTCGCTATCTACAAAATTATTGATTGTCCAAATACCTGTATAATCGGTCATGGATTTTTGTTGTTCAAGCAAAAGTTGTTCATTGGATGCGCTTTCATATTCCAAAATCGCGTCGTAATAAGATTTGTACTGTTCAAGTTTTGTGGAGTTTGGAAAAAGATCGGTATAGACTTGTATGTATGCCTTTGCCAAATCGTATTGCTGGACGGTAAAATTATATTCAATTTTTCCTGTGAGTTTTGATTCTGTTACAGTAGCGGATTTCAGGTTTGAATATTCCAAAGAAAGTTTTTCATTTTCCTGTTTAAGTCTACTGATTTCAGTGGCCGCATTGATTTGAGCCAATTCTCCCGAACGATTTTGCTGACAAGAGATAAAAACAAAAATGGACAAACAAAAAACAATAGACGATTTTTTCATAGGAACTCCTTTCCATAGTCTATCATTTTCCTACAAAAATTTGAAGAGCCGTTTATTATTTTTTGATATAAAACTTTCAAAAAAACTTAAATTCAATTGTCAAATCATCAAATAGGGGCTATAATTAAAGAATAGCAAAAATCGAGGATTAATAAAGGGGACAAATTTGGAACTTAAATTAATGGGTCGTTTGGAGCCTGGAAGCGAAAAAAAATTTTTCAGAAACAAAAAGTCCGAAGTAAACGATTATAATAAGAAGGTTTTTATCAGCTTGACATCCTTTAGTTTTATTTGTACATTGCTCATTTCGGTTATAAGTTTTTATCCTGTTTTTCAATCGGTTCTATGGCCCAGAATGGTTTTTCCTGTAAAATTGGCTTGCATCATTTCAGCTGTCCTGTATGGGAGTGGAATTTTTATGTCCCTTTTTGCTCGAAAGACTTTGAACGCCCATCCTCTTTTTTTCGTTTATCTGGTTTTTATTGTCGCATACGTTTTGTCCATATTTATAAATCTATCGTTTAAAAATCCAATCCCTTTTATCCTCATGGGAATCTACCGACTGCTTTTTCCTGTAATTGTTTTGGATTATAAGCGCAGACAGAACATTGTTTTTTATATTTTGACAATTCTTGCGGTCTTTGTTATATCCTACAAACATAAGCCTTTGGATATATTTTTTATGGATATTATTACGGCGGTTATTTACACAAGTCTTGGCGGATTTTTGTCCAACCATTTTTTGAACAGCCAGATAAAATCCACAAGAGCTCAGGACGAACAGGTTGATAGAATTCGAGAAGTTGAAAAAGCAAAGGGCGAGGCAAAAATAATGTTCCTTGCACACATGTCCCACGAAATCAGGACCCCTTTGAATTCCATACTTGGTTTAAATGAAATCATCCTGCGAGAGACCAAAGAATCAAACACAAGAGAGTATGCTACAAATATTATGAACTCTGGAAATACTCTCCTTAAAATTGTTAACGATGTTCTTGATTTTTCAAAAATTGAAACTGGCAAGATGAACATTGTTGCTGCTGAATATGATATTTCTTCGACAATCACTGATTTGACCAACATGGTTTCCCAAAAAGCAAGGGACAAAAATATTGAACTGCTGATTAATGTGGATGAAAATTTGCCCCACAAACTTTTTGGTGATGAACTCCGTCTGAAACAGTGTATGCTTAATATTTTGAACAACGCTGTGAAATTTACAGAAAAAGGTTCCGTCAGACTGGACATTGGTTTTGATAAAATCGACGGTGGCCAGATTATGTTGAAGGTCAAAGTCAAGGACACAGGTATTGGTATCCGTCCTGAAGATTTGGAAAAACTTTGCAGTGAATTTGAAAGACTGGACGAAAATCGCAACAGAACTATCGAAGGCTCTGGTCTTGGTTTGAATATCGTTGGTAATCTTTTGCAGATGATGGACTCAAAACTTGAAGTGTCCAGTGAATATGGCAAGGGATCGGTTTTTTCATTCAATGTTCCTCAGCAGGTTATTTGGTGGGAGAAGATTGGAGATTTCAACCAGCGTTATGAAAAACTGTTGAAGTCCGCCAGCGACTATCACGAAATGTTCCGCGCTCCTGATGCAAAAGTCTTGGTTGTTGACGACACCAAAATGAACATCGTCGTCTTTAGGGGACTTTTAAAGAAAACTGAAATCCAAGTGGACGAAGCTTTTTCTGGTCTTGAACTTTTGGAAAAAATCAAGGAAAAACAGTACGATGTTATTTTTATCGACCATCGTATGCCTGGAATGAGTGGTGTAGAGGCTTTCCACAAAATGCAGTTGATGGAGGGACATCTTAATCAAAATGTTCCTTGTATAGCATTGACTGCAAATGTGGTGTCCGGTGCCAGGGACTATTATCTGCATGAAGGTTTCAAGGATTATATTTCCAAACCTGTCAACAGTAGCCAATTGGAGACCCTCCTTGAAAAATATATCCCAATGAGCAAGCGTCAAAAAGTCGTGGGCAGTGAAGAGACTGAGAAAAAACAAAAAAATCTGGAAGAAAGATTGTCAAGTCTTGAAGGAATCAGTTTGCCGACAGCTTTACAGAATTGTGGATCTCTTGAAGTTCTGGTTGTTGCCATCAAGGAATATTATGCGACGATCAAAAAACGTGCAGACGATATTGAAGATTTTGCAAGGGAGAGAAACTACAGGGAATATACTGTCCAGGTTCACTCGCTAAAAAGTTCATCAAAACTCATTGGCGCGTTGGAACTTTCTGAAAAGGCTGCATATCTTGAAAAATGTGGCGATGAAGAAAATGCTTTGGAAATCTCCAAGAAGACCCCTGAACTTTTGTCTTTGTATCGTTCCTACATAACCAAGCTGGATTCGTTTGCAGAAAAAATACAAGGTCAAAAAGAAATGATTGACCCCAACAGGTTTAACGAAGCCATGGCTGCTATAAAAGAATTTGCAGATGTATTTGACTTTAATGCAATTGATGATATAGTAGAAGAGGTTGATAAATTCACTGACCCACCAGAGATGGTTGATAAGTTTAATGAAATCAGGCGTCTGGCGAGAGCTGCGGATTTTAATGGGCTAAAAGAGATTTTGAATTTAAAATAGAAGTTCCAGGGACTTTTGTTCTTGGAAAAGAATTTAAATATAAAGGATGAGTGTATGGGTAAGAAGGTTCTTTTTGTATGTGAATCGGCGGAAAATTTTTTGGTCAAGGCTATGATTAAAAATATTACGTCTGCTGGATTTGATGTTAATTGTGTTCCTAGAGTTGTTGATTTTATGAGTTTACCTAATACTCCTGATGTAATAATCGTCTATCTTGATGGAGATGACTTAAAGTGTCACGAAGCTTTGGTGAAACTTGAAAATTTTAAGATGTCTGAACAAGGATCCAACAGTCATATTCTTTTGATCGGTAATCCAATAGAAATCGAAGCTGCCTACCGTGGTGTAAAAAAGGAACATGTGGACACTGCTCTCCAGCGCCCTGTAAATACGACCGACCTTATCAACAAGATAAAAATGGCTTGCTCTGGATATTCTTTGGACAGCGAAAATGTTCAGGTAGAAGCAGGATTCAAGGGTGATGCGGATAAAAATAGAAAAAGCGTCCTCATTGTTGATGACGATACAACTTTCCTTCGTTCAATGTGTGGCGAACTTGGAAAAAAATTCAATGTGTATATAACAAATTCAGGTATGAACGCCATTTCGTTTTTGAAGGAGCGACCTGTTGATTTGGTTCTTTTGGACTATGAAATGCCTGTCGTCTCTGGATTGGAAGTTTTTAGAATCTTGAGAAGCGAAGAGGAGACATTCAATACTCCAGTTATCTTCTTGACTTCAAAGGATGATAAAAAGACGATTATGAAAGTATTGGAAGTTCATCCAGAAAACTATCTTCTTAAACCAATCGCCCCAACTATTTTGGCAAACACAGTGGAAGATTTTTTCAAGAAACATGCCGGAGAAAAAAAGTCTGAATCATGGGCTATGGATGGAGAAGACGCGCCTGCTGAAATGGAGATGATTGACGAAAACTTCTCTCTCTAGGCTGTGAATTAAAATTGGAGTTGTGCTTGGCGGATAATCGGGCATCTTTAAAAACGCTTTTAGAGGTTTTCAATCATTCAATGTTTGTATTATCCCCTTGCACAAAATCGATTTTTTATTGTATAATATAAGTGACAAAGATGTCGGATCTTGAAGGTCATCGTGTTTAAAACAGATGGCAGGCAGGGTCAGGCATCTTTTTGTTTTTTTAAATTGATATATTAGTCCTAGAGTTTCTATGGATTTATATATAAGGAAAATTTCTAAAAACAAGAGATTTCCTTTCGGGATGTTGTGTGTCCCACTAAAACCGTTCCATCTACCCCTTACAGATGAGGACGGTTTTTTTATTGACAAAATTTATGTGGCATAAAAAAACACTTTTCCAGTAAATACTATTTATTAAAGAACATCTTTATAGAAAAATATTTAAAATTGATTTAGACTATTACAAATGACTCAGTTGGAAAAATATTATAACAAATTTAATGAAGAACATCGTTTGACTACCCGCCATGGTCTTGTGGAATTCAATACGACCATGAAATTTATCCACGATTTTATCCCGAAAAACCAAAGTCTAAAAATCTTGGACATTGGTGCAGGCACAGGACGATATTCTGTACCCCTTTCCCAGGAGGGACATTCAGTTACGGCAGTTGAATTGGTTCCAAAAAATCTGAAAATTTTGGAAGACAAACATTCAAAAGTAAACTGTTGGCCAGGGGATGCCAGGGATTTGCATTTTTTGTCCGACGAAACTTTTGATTTGACCTTGATTTTTGGTCCCCTTTATCATCTTCACAGTCAGGAAGAGATGCTTTTGGCAATGTCTGAAGCAAAACGTGTGACAAAAAAAGATGGCGTGATTTTTGCGGCCTATGTTATGAATGAATACAGCAT
>JAZUEV010000018.1:0-4660 GCA_045640345.1 Treponema sp. | reverse complement strand
CCCATGAAAAAAAATCCCTAAAGTTTTTGAAAAATCTGACGATAGGTTTTGTAAATTTATAAAAATTCTATTGACCAAGTTTAAATAAATTTGTTATTATACAATACGCTTACCGTTCGTATGTTCGGGGCGATGGCTTGTAAGGATCCCGTTACTCCTTATGGCAATGTTATTTTTAACATAAGTTTAAGAGATTCAAGAGGTTTAAGATGTACGCAGTTGTTGAGTATAAGGGCAATCAGTACAAGGCAGAAAAGGATGCCGTTCTCACAGTAAGCAGAATTGACGATGTCAAGGAAGCAAAGCCAGGTGACAAGATCACAATCGACACAGTTCTTTTGGTTAGCGATGGAGACAAGGTTTCAGTAGGAACTCCTTATGTTTCTGGAGCAAAGGTTACTGTTGAAGTTGGTGAGACATTCAAGGATGACAAGGTTTTGGTTTTGAAGTACAAGAGCAAGAAGGACTATCATCGTTTCCATGGACACCGCGAACAGTACACAAAGGTTACTGTAAAGGAAATCGTATTCTAATTCGGTGACTTCGGTTCTTTTGGTGAGGGGCTGCGACGGGACTTTCAAAAGTTTTGCTGCCCATGGTCATGCAGGTTTTGCTGCCAAAGGAAAGGACATTGTTTGTGCTGCGGAGACGCTTCTACTCAGGACGGCCATTCAGGTTCTGGAATCCACGGAAGGAATTGAAGTTTTTGTTGATAAGTCCAGGCGGGGTCATCTTTCGGTGAAAGTCGAGGTAAAAGATAAGGACTGCTGCTTGGAAAAACTCCGATGCGTGGCGGATTTTGTTGGGCAAGGGATAAAAAGTCTTTCCCAGGAATATCCAAGGCTTGTGTGTTTGGAGGAAATGATTGATGGGTCGGACAAATCCGATTAGTCAATTAAGCTGGATTTCATTGTTTGTTTGAGGTTCAGTTGGATATTTTGTAATTTAAACTGGTTTTCCAGTGGAGGATTAAAATGGGACGTAGTAAGGGCGGTAGCGGAGCAAAAAACGGACGCGATTCTAACCCAAAAAGCTTGGGCGTAAAGAGATATGGTGGAGAACAGGTTTTAGCCGGTTCTATCCTTGTTAGACAGCGCGGAACACGCATCCATCCAGGTGATAACGTAAAGAAGGGTGGAGACGATACTTTGTATGCAATTGCAGACGGAAAAGTAGTTTACGGAGAAAGAAAGAACCGCAAGATTGTTTCCATCGAACCAGTTGCACAGGAAGCTGCACAGAACTAATTTTTGAACTTTTGTTCAGATTTTTGGTTTTATCAGAGTTGTTAGATTTCAATATCTGGTGGCAGTTTTTTACAATGCCCGGCGTGATTTTCATGTCGGGTATTTTTTTTGAGGGAAAAAATGATTCAATTTGCAGATGAGGCAACCATAACCGTCATGTCCGGAAAAGGGGGCAATGGTTGTGTATCATTTAGACGAGAGAAGTATATTCCAGACGGTGGACCAAACGGTGGCGACGGTGGTCGTGGAGGGGACGTTATTTTTTGTGTGAAGCGTAACCTCAGGACCTTGGCGCATCTTCGCTTCCATCCAATTTTCAAGGCAAAAAACGGTGGAGACGGTCAAGGTTGGAACAGACATGGCAAGGACGGTGAGGATGTGGTTATTCCTGTGCCTCCTGGAACAACTATAAGAGACGCTGAGACGGGCGAAATAATAAAAGACTTTACCAACGAAAGGGAAGATGAGCAGCTTGTGCTTTTGAAAGGCGGAAAAGGTGGATGGGGAAATATCCATTTCAAGTCCAGCACCAACCAGGCCCCTCGTTATGCACATCCAGGTAAGCCGGGGGAAGAAAGAGTTCTTAGGGTTGAAATTTCCATCATGGCGGACGTGGGTCTTGTAGGATTCCCCAACGCTGGTAAATCAAGCCTTCTGGATCTGTTCACCAACGCCAGACCAAAGATTGCTCCATATCCTTTCACCACGAAGGTCCCAAATCTTGGAGTCCTGAACGTGGACAAGGACACTGACCTTATCATCGCTGACATCCCTGGTATAATCGAAGGTGCGTCAGATGGAGCGGGACTTGGCATTAGGTTTTTGAAGCACATTTCAAGGACTGCATGTCTTTTGTTTATGATCGACTGTTCGGACGACAACTATCTTGAGGCCTACGACCTTTTGCTCAAGGAACTCAAGCAGTTCAGCGAAGGAAGCGACGTGGATCTTTTGGAGAAACCAAGGATTGTTCTCTGCAACAAGGTTGACGTGGAAGGTGCCATGGACAGGGCCTTGGAGGTTATCGGCAAAATCAGGGAGACCGATCCATCAATCAATGCCATTCCTGTTTCCATATTGGGACACACCAACATAAAAAGCGTCAAAGATGCCATCGTGGATTTGGTTCGCAAAAAGGAAGAGGCTGAAAGAAAAGCATTGGAAGATAATCAGCAGTCCGGCGAAAAAAAGATAAGCTCCTTTATGGCTAGCCGTTCCGTGGATGATTCCATGGAAGAGCAGTATCCTGGCATGGAAAACTGATCTATGAAGATTGCTGTTCTTGGCGGAAGCTTTAACCCCATCCATATTGGTCATTTGGCCTTGGCGGATGAAGTGTGCGAGACGTTGGGATATGATAAAATAATCTTTGTCCCCACATTCATACCTCCCCACAAGACCTTTGCGGATACCCTTAAAGCGGAGGACCGTTTGGAGATGGTGAGGCTTGCCTGCTCCAGGGATGACCGTTTTTGTGTGGATTCTTGCGAGATTGACCGAGGGGGAACTTCCTACACCTTTGACACCATGTGCTTTCTTGAACAAAAGTATGCATCCGTCCTTGAAGGAAAGATTGGACTCATAATGGGGGACGACCTTATTCCTGGGTTCCATCTTTGGTACAAGGCGGAGGAGCTTTCTCGGAAGTGCGATTTGATTTTGGCACGCAGACCCATGTCCAACAGGAATGATGAAAAATCGGTTCACCAGAATGTGCACAAGGGGATGTACGCCAATGTGGAACACTCCACCCAGGGGCTGGACATAAAAAAAGAAAAAATCTTCAGCGATGCTCTTTTTATCCAGAATCCTGAATTGGTCATAAGTTCAACCGACATAAGATGTCGCGCGAGCGAAGGAAGATCCTTTAGGTATCTTGTCCCAGATGAAGTTTTCAAGTATATTATAGATAGAAATCTTTATGTGGAGAATGCGTTGCAGCGTCCAGACGTTGTTGAGCGTAACTGATTTATGGAAGGTGTCAGCAAAGAAACTTTCGAGGCTGTAAGAAAATATGCCATGGCTGCCGAAAAAATGGAACGCTTTGAACATTCGATCCGTGTGGCCGAGACTGCAAAAAAGATGTGCAGAATCTACGGTCAGGATGAGGATAAAGGATATTTTGCCGGGATGGCCCATGATATCTGCAAAGATTTGGACGGGGAGGCTCTTGTCTCTTTTGCATCCAGGGACGGTAAAGCCATAAGCGATTTTGAAAAAAGAAAACCCTCTTTGCTGCATGGTCGTGCCGCCGCGGTAAAATTAAAGAGGGACTTTGGAGTGGACGACCCTAGTATTATCCAGTCTGTGGCTATGCACACTTTTGGTGGTAGGGGCATGTGTCCTTTGGCCAAAATCGTCTTTGCCGCAGATAAGATTGAACCGGGTAGACCTCAGTCTTCGGAGGAGTATCTGGAGCGGCTTTTTTCTATGGACCTGGATTCCCTTGTCCTATCGGTTGTTCAGGAAAACCTGACTTATCTTTTGGAAAGGGGCAGGGAAGTTGCGGCCGAGACTTATGAATTTAAGGCGGATTTGGAAAAATCCTTGGACCTGAAACAGGATTCCTGAGAATCAAGGGATTTGTTGTTTTCAGTTTTGGCTTCCATAAATTTTTTTTGATTTTTGGATTGGCAGTATAAAAAAAATAGGGAATCCCTAAGAACTGTTTTATGGAGATTCCCAAGAACTTAATGTTTTAGGCTTTGTGATTTCAAGACTTAAAACTCGTCGGGCATCTCATGAAAGTTTTTCGGGGGTGTCCTAGATAAAGGAATCTCTAGTGGAGACTCCAATAAGGTTGGGTGGGATAGATATGACTTCTTCTAGCAATAAAAAAGGTGTTGTTCTTTTGGCGCTGATCATGGCGATCATTATAGCGTCCGTGGTTTTCATTATTGTTTCATTGAATGCTGATCCGGCAAACGAGAATCTGAAGGACACCGAGATAGTTAAAGTTTTGATTGTATTGAACGACGGAAACAACAATGCCCTTGCGACTGATGTCCTTCTGTATTATCCGGCTTCAAAGAAGGGTGCGCTTTTCAATATTCCAGGAAACACTGGAGATATCTATGAAAGTCTCAACTCGGGCAACGGTCGTGGACGAACTGACCGAATCGATGCAGTCTACCATGAGCAGGGAATTGATGCATACAACTATGAAGTCAGAAAACTTCTGGGGCTGGACGAGATTCCGTTTAACATGGAGATTTCTCTTTCAGATTTTGGTCTTCTTACTGATTTGCTTGGAGGAATGGAGATATTCCTTGACTCGCCTGTGGATGTTGTCCAGAATCCTTTGGATGAAAGCATGGCTGAAAAGGAAATAAACCAATCTGTTAGATGGCTTCTTCCATCTGGATATGTAACGCTGGACGGAGATAAGATTCAGACATATATCCAATATAAAC
>JAZUEV010000017.1:0-2223 GCA_045640345.1 Treponema sp. | reverse complement strand
CGAGAAAAAAAATAGTCCGATAATTTATGAAGAATTTCCTCTTTATCCATTTGAATCATTTTATCACAGAAGTTTTGTCGTGTCAGTATTTAATTTGGACTTTTGGATTGAGTCACCCCTCCAGCTCCTCTAAAAATTCTCGTACTGCTTTTTGGATTTGGGTGTAGATCAGTCGGGAAAAATACAACGGTGCCAGGACTCCTTCTTGGGGCAGGTCTTTTGAAAGTTTGTCCAATTGGCGTTTTGTAGGGAAGACCAATGCTGCGGCATCTTTTGCTTTTGATCCCATTATTTGGTCGTCTATATCCTGGAGTTTGGTAAAAAATTCTTGTGCCCTGCTTGGATTTTCCAGTCCAGACTTGCAAAGTTGTAGACCCTTTTTGGAAAGTTCCTCCAATTGGTCCAAGTTGCTTCTGAAATTTTCCAGGGCCTCTTTATAGGACACAGATTTTTTTTCACCACTTTGGGATTTGTCCATTGCCAGTCGGAAGAATTCTTTTTTTGTTTCTGTCCTGTCGTCTTCGGAAAGCAAGGCCCTTACATCAGCTTTTTCAATGCCAGGTATATTAAGACTTTGGGATGTGAGAGTAAAAGTTTTTTGTCCATCCAGATTTGCAGTTTCCGTTGAGCGCTGGAACCACCAAGAGAACATGGACATTCTTGTGTCCGTCAAAATATTATTGCCGTCGTAATCTTTTGCGACTTTTGGATTCGCTCCAAGCAGTGCATTGATTCCGTCGGTTTCTCCAGTGGACAATCGGTTGGAAGTTCTGTGGCTCCTTTCTTCAAACTGTGAACCCCGGATGTGGGTCTGTCTTCCAGGAAATCCCAAGTCCATTCCGGCGATGTAGATTCTTTTTGCCCCGCACTTTCTTGAAAAATCCCATGAGGTTGTGGTCACGCTTCCACCTGCACCCAGTTCTCCTTTATTGCCCAACTGTTTTTCAAAAAACTGTCCCACAGGAAAAAGTGATGAACACATGATAATCTCTTTGCACTTGAACCTGAACACACTTGGCCAGGCGGCGCTTTCGGTTATCAAAATGGAGGAAGGGGCTTCCAAAAACTCCAGATGAAGGGCGCAAGCATATTGAGGGTCAACAAGCACAATAAAATCAGGTTCCACCCCAACTTCAAGACAGGCTTTCAATGCTGTATCCACACAAACAAGCACCGCTCTTTTTTTCAGTTCAGATAGGTGGGGCAAAATATTTTCAAGACTTGGTCCCGCGGCAATCACAACAAATGGCAAATCACCAATCTTTTGATTCTGGCAAAGATTAAAATAATCTTTTACACCTTTTTTGCTTTCAAGATGGGGCAGATTTTTACAAGAGTTCCTGAGCCACAGATGGGAGAATTTTTCCAAAGTGTTGGTGTTGATTTCATCCTTCTGTTTTGCCCGATTGCACAGGGACTTAATTTCATCAAAATAGTCTTGGGCATGGGAGGTCTGGCTTTTGTTTGAGAAAAACTGTAGATTGTCATTTCCAAATGTCAAAGCCAAATTGGACGCGCTCGTGGAATCAGCCCCGATTACAAAAATCACTTTTTCATGTCTGAACACGCTCTCCCAATCCAAAACCGAAAAAGCGGTGAAAACATAAAGTGGATTTTCTTCTATTATAATGAGCGGAATTGATGGATATTTTTTTGCAAACTCAATAGGTCCGTATCCCAATCCGAATCCCAAAAAAATTGCAGCGTTGGAATCTGGAGAATTTTTTTCTATCAGTTGAGAAATCTCCCGACTTGGATTGTATTTTGAATGTAGGGGGATTTTATTTTCCAGTGCCGTGGGTTCACCATTTTTTGCGTCCACAATTTCAAGGGGACTTTTGGTTTGTCCGTTTTCAAATTTCAGTATATCCGACTCCATCATCTGAAAAAGTTGAGGAAATCGGATCTTGAATGAGGCTATGTTTTTATTCCAGGTAGAGTTCAATTGTCATATTCTCCGTAACAGGTGATCCAGGGGCTGGCTTTTGAGATTTGACCCATCCTTCCCCGGTGATAATAAAGTTAACTTCTGGATGTTCTGATAAAACTGGTATCAAATCGATTTTTGGACGACCGGTAAAATCAGGAATCGCTTCACCCATGTCGATTGGAATATTCGAGTCTATGGATATGTGGCCGGAATGGTTGTACGTAGGCGCTCCCTCTCTGCTCATTCCAAGATGGTCGATTATTTCATCCGCCGCGTCTCGAATAACAGGAGCA
>JAZUEV010000016.1:0-2164 GCA_045640345.1 Treponema sp. | reverse complement strand
TAATTGTCTTCCTAAGCCCGCTTGGCCTCCGACTTCAAAAGTTTTTGCATTGGAGTGCGAAAAGTTATTGAAAATCAATCTTCTGTGGATTATAATCATAATTATGGAAGAAAACAGATTTGTGGTTCGGGACAAAGGTATTGAAAAACTCTCTATGCTGAAGGACAAGCAGATTATAAAAATTATAACCGGTGTCCGTCGCTGCGGAAAATCAACTCTGATGGAGCTGTTCAAAAATCATCTTATTGAAAGCGGCGTGGAGAGGCGACAGATTGTTTCAATCAACTTTGAGGATTTTTCTTTTAGGAATCTTTTGGAGCCGGAGTCCTTTTATGAATATGTCAAAAGTCTTATTGTTCCAGAAAAAAAGATGTACCTGTTTTTTGATGAGATTCAAAATGTCAGGGACTTTCAAAAAGTGGTGGACAGTTTTTATATAAATCCAAATCTGGACATTTACATAACCGGTTCCAACAGCAGAATACTTTCTGGGGAGCTGGCAACTTTTTTATCTGGCAGATATGTTGAAATCAAATTGCAGCCTTTTAGTTTGAGGGAATTTATTTTGGCATCGGGGATAGAAAATCTCCATTCAGCTTACAGAAAATATGTGGAGACCAGCTCATTTCCTTATGTCTCCCAGCTTCTTGAATTTCCCAACGCCATCCCTGATTATCTGGAGGGGATTCTTAATTCAATTATCATAAAAGATATTTTGAACAGAAAAAAAATAAACGACGCAAAAATCCTTCAGAGCATTACTGAATTTGTTTTTGACAACATCGGTCTTGAACTTTCGTCCAAAAAAATTGCTGACACCATGACCTCCATCGGAAGAAAAATTGATTCCCGCACTGTTGAAAATTATATCAGCGCACTGGAGGAAAGTTTTGTTGTCTACAAGGTCAACCGTTACAACATAAAGGGCAAGGAGTATCTAAAGTCTCTGGAAAAATATTATGTGTGCGACATAGGACTTCGGAATGTTCTGCTGGGAAAAAAATCTATGGACATTGGGCACATCCTTGAGAACATTGTTTTTCTTGAACTTGTCCGCCGTGGTTATAAAGTTTATGTGGGAAAATATGGTGACACCGAAGTTGATTTTGTTGCCATGAATCAGGACGGAAATCTTTATGTTCAGGTTGCCGCCACTGTCAGGGATGAATCAACTTTGCAAAGGGAACTTAGACCGCTTAAATCCATAAAAGATTCCTACCCGAAATTGATTTTGACACTGGATGACGACCCCGACTGTGATTATGAAGGAATCCTAAGGACAAACGCCTTGGAATGGTTAGTTGGAAATAGCAAGTAATGATTTTAGAATTTCCCATGAAATAAATAGTATCACACTGATTCGAAAAATCTAATACTTGTGTAAATGAAAAATTTAAAACAAACGGATTTGTTCGCATCTAACGATGCTCACGGATTTAAGTGTTGGTGAGCAATCGAAAAATACTCAAAATATCATCTAAAATTTTTTCGTAAATACGCATTTTTTCAGCTGTATGGACAGAGAATTTTTACATCATAATGCGAAAAGTTTGTAAAACCTGTTGTCTACCGATTGAACAAGACATAACAAGTCTCCACTTGGTTAAAAATCTTGGCGGAGTAATTTTTGTGAATCTTTACAATCATTACATTGATACTATTTATATGGTATAATAGAGGTATCAGGAAATTAAATTATGAAAAAAAAATGTCACAATCCAGAAAAGGAAAATACTCTAATACGATATGTGATTTTCTGTGGCTGGAGTTTTGATATTGTTATTGTAGGTTTTCCATGTCAGCAAATAGGAAGCATCTAAAATGGTGATATTAAGAGGTGCCCTGGTGACTGTGTGATATAATAGCGATATCTGGAGGTTGAATTATGAAAACACGAAAAAAAAGCCACTGAAACGGAAAATGTTCTGGTAAAACATTAAATTTCAGTGGCGTCTACTCAAATTAGATTGTACTAAAGAGTATTTGATTTGATTGTTGCAAATCCTCCATATTGTACAACCTTTTTTGAGATATTGCTAGAACTTTTTGCTGGTTCTGGTGGATTTTATTATGGTTTTATTCTCTAAAAATAGGAAGTATTATAATGGGCTCACGTGGATCATATTTAAAAGTTGGTGGTTTCACTGAATATAATTACAAAACT
>JAZUEV010000015.1:0-2708 GCA_045640345.1 Treponema sp. | reverse complement strand
GAGGGAGCAAGGCGACCGGAATGGAGAAATCTAAAGACAATGGTCGTTATTGGGATTTCTCCACGTCGCTACCGCTTTGGTCGAAATGACGACTGCTTTGCTACCGCTTTGGTCGAAATGACATCTGCTTTGCTATGGCTCTGGTTGAAGTGCAAAAATCGGCGTACTTCTTCCAACTGGTCATTTCGACTGGAGGGAGCAAGGCGACCGGAATGGAGAAATCTAAAGACAATGGTCGTTATTGGGATTTCTCCACGTCGCTATCGCTCTGGTCGAAATGGCATCTGCTTTGCTATGGCTCTGGTCGAAGTGACAAAAATCGTCATGCTGACCGTCCCCAAATCTTATTTTTCTTCCAACTTGAATTTGTTAACCAATGTGGCCAATTTTTGGATGGACATATTGTTGCTGTCGGAAGAATTTTTTGTCTCCATGATAGCCTGGGAAATTTCAGATGCGCTGGAGGAAACCTCGCTCATAACCTCATTAAAGTTTTCCAATTCGTGGGACATTTTTTCCATGTTGGAACTTACATCGTCATTGTTTTCTGACATGGTTTTGGTTCCTTCTTTTACATGTCCAGTTGTTTCGGTCATCATTCGTACAGCATCCAAGACTTGCTCCGACCCTTCCGCCTGTTCCTCCATAGCAGATCTGATGACATCTTCCTGTCTCTGAACATTGTCCGTCAAATCATAAATCAAATTGAAACTTTGGCTTGCAGTTTGTGTCGCATTGGAAATATCTTTGATAGATTCCTGCAATTTTTTTAGACTGTGGCTAATGTTTTTACCCTGCTTGTTTGAATCTTCTGCCAACTTTCGAATTTCATCAGCAACAACTGCAAATCCTTGACCTGCTTGACCTGCGTGGGCTGCTTCAATTGCGGCGTTCATAGCCAAGAGGTTTGTCTGTTTAGCGATGTTCTGAATAACGGAACTTGCTTCCAAAAGTCCCTCGGAATCCTTGAGAATCTTGTCGGCGGATGAAACAGATTCAGCGATTTTTTCTTTACCGTCGTTTGCGGCATTGGAAAGATTTGAGACAGTCTCGGAATTTTTGTTCAATATGGATGTAATGGAGCGAATATTTGCGACCATCTCTTCAATAGCTGCGGATGACTGTTCAACAGCAGATGCCTGGGATTCCACATTTTTGTTCAAAAGCTGGATAGTATTGGACATGGTTTTTGTGGATTGATTGATTCTATTAAAAGCGTCAGTCTCGGAAGCCACACTGGAATTCATATTTCCAATGCTGTCCATAATCTGTTTGACAGACCTTGAGCTTGCTTCAGTAGAAATAGCCAAATCCCTTGCAGTGACGTGGGATGTCATGGCAGAACCTTGGATGTCTTTGAAAACTTCCTTGCTTGTGCCAATAAAAGAATTGATGCTGGATGTCATAACTCCAAACTCATCTCTGGACACAATATTTTCAATCTGCTTTGTATAATCATTGACAAAAATTTTTTCCAAAACTTTGTTGATTGTACGAATGTTTTGGGCGCTTTCGTGATAAAGGTCGTAAATCGTTTTTGTACAGATAGCGATATTTGCAATTTCCATTGGCACAAGACCGGTGATTAAAAATTTCTCCAAAGGTAGGTCATTAAATTCCTGTGAAATCAGTGCACCGATGATTGCAAAAATATGACCATAGAAAGAGAAACAGGTTATTGAAACTCCTCGCATAGTTGTTCCCATGGCGATTTTTGATTTAGCGTCGAATGGAATATAACTTACAGTCTGGTCCAATTTTTTTCTGAACACAAGGAAGAAACATGATGCAACAATTATGGAGCCTCCAACAAGAAGAAGTCCCAAAGACAAATGGTCCACAGAAATATTTGACCTTTTAAGAATCTCAAGATATGCCACGGCGGTAAGAAGCATAAATCCTGCTGTAAAAGGAAGGACTGTATTCACGATTCTACCGTAAGCGATGGATGCATTGTTGTAGGATTCTTCACTTCCATCGTAGGAGAAAATTTTTTTCATTACCATGCTATAATGGAAAATCAACAAAAGATATTTTATAAAGACAACCGCAAAGTGCATTGGATGACTGACTATCATCAAGACCTGTGGAATCTTCATCATTCCTGATGACAATACCATGACCCAACTGTATACATCGCTGGACAAAAACATGGCCACATATAGCAACAACAGTATTTTCTGCTGAGACTTGCTAACAAGATTTTTTTCTGAAGTGGTGTCCATAGGACCTCCATGTAAAATTAAATTTAAGTTTTTTTCAATAATATAAATATATCACAATTTTAACAATTCTACAAATAGAATTTTTATAAAAATTCCAATTTAGTATCCAAGATAAACTGTTACTAATTATCCAAATTCGGTAGCAAAACTCCGTAAGAGGCTTGCGAAGATTTTTCCATTCCGTCAGATCCATTTCCTCCAGTCGAAATGACAGATGTCACTGAAAAAGTGTAAAACCTGTCATCCTGAACTAGTTTCAGGATCTCTAATTGTATAATATATCTATAATTAATGAGATGCTGAAATAAATTCAGCATGACAAAATGGACTTTTTCAGCAGCCTCGAAATGACAGTCGAAGGGTCACCAACTTAACATCAATTCTACAGAAATGACTGTTATAAAAGGTAGTTTCGACAAGTTCAACCACCACTTATACAAATTCATTCACCTCTTAAATTAGTGGCATTGGATTCCGACAATT
>JAZUEV010000014.1:0-2397 GCA_045640345.1 Treponema sp. | reverse complement strand
GCTACGATCCGACTTCATTCGGCGGGAGTGTCGCAAAGGATTCGGAGGGCAAGAAGGTCGTAAAGTTCCCCGGCATCCTTGTTTCTTTTCCTCATCTTCTGGTAGATTGAATAGAAATGTTTTGCCCGACTTTTGATGCTGACCTGGATTCCCATTTTATCAGACTGGTCCTTGATTTTTTGGACTGCGTTGTTGAGGTAGACTTCCCTTTCTCCAATCTTCAAAGACACGATGGATTTTATCTGCTGGAAGGCATCGGGGTGAAGATATTTTAAGGACAGATCTTCCATTTCGTTTTTCGCATCGTTCATACCAAGACGACCTGCAAGGGGTGCCCAAATTTCGTTGACCTCCGTGGCGATTTCCTTCTGCTTTTCCTTGTCCACATTTTTCAGGTTTCTCATTCGGTCAAGACGGTCGGCCATTTTTACAAGGATAATGCGGATATCATCGACCATAGCAAAAAGCATTTTCCTTATGGCTTCCGACTGCTGCATGGAGCTGGACTTGAATTTGAGGGAGGTTATCTTGGAAGTGCCTGAACAAATTTTTGCCACATCCTCACCGAAGTCTTTTTCCATCCAAGAAAAACACTCAGGATCAACTTCCTGGAGATTATGGAAAAATGCAGCACAAACAGCGTCGCTTCCCAATCTACCTCTCGCAAGGACACAGGCGACCCTCATGGGATGGAGATAGTAGGGACTTCCACAGCTACGTTTGATTTCCTTTGTGCGATCCACCAAAACATCCCAGGCTCTTCTGATTTTATTTTCATCGTCGGAATCATATATCCCAGGGAAATTTTCAAAAAATCCATCTATCAAAATCTTTGGATCCGTTTCGCTTCTGTTCGTCTCAAATGTTTCCGTCTGCATCTCATCCTCCATCATAATTCTAGCATAAAAGCAAAAAAAATGATAGTAAAGACATTCTTTAATAATAGGGACATCTATAAAAATTGCAATTTCTAGAGACTCCTATAGAACCCCTTTCGCAAGCCTCCAATAAATGCACCCCACCGTCACGAATGAACGATACCCCGACCCACGAATAAATTTTTAAAACCCATTCCCTGGTTCCGATAATATATATATGGAAGAAAATCGATTCAATTTTTGTCCCCAGTGTGGTTCAAAAAACATACAGACCCTTAACGGTGGTCGCAAATGGATGTGTCCAGAATGTAAACTGGATTTATACAACAACGTGGCTTCGGCTGTGGGACTTTTTATAATGGACAAGGACGGTCGTCTTTTGATGGAAAAAAGAGCAAAGGAACCTCGCAAAGGATTTCTGGCACTCCCCGGTGGATTTACAGACTACAATGAAACTGCGGAGGAGGCGGCTTTTAGAGAATGTCGTGAAGAAATCGGTGTGGAGCCTTTGTCCATAAAATATCTTTGTTCCTTTCCAAACGACTATGAATACAAGACCATAAAATACAAAACATGCGATTTGTTTTTTTTAGCACAGCTGCCAATGGATTTTGTACCAAGGATTCAGGAAAAAGAAGTAGAATCAGTGGAATGGGTCACAATCAAAAACCAGGAGGATATAGAAAAAACTCCCATGGCTTTTCAGTCCGCTATCAAGGCTCTAAAAAAATGGCTTTTGTGGAGGGACCAAAATGAATCCAATTAGACTCAACCTTTTGATTTGCCTGGGCGGAACCATAATATGGGTATTCACCTTTGCTTTTTTTGTCATAAGGATTACCGTGCAGAAAAAGATGATGGAAAAACTGGGACAGACTGTTGAAAAAATAAAGGCGGGCTATGTGGGAACAATAATCGTATGTTTCCTTGTATGTCTTCTCCCCTACCTGATTTTGTTCAAGCCCTACATAACAGCAGTCCTGGAGGGATGTGGGATTTTGGGAACATGGTCTCTTATGAAAGAGAGGTTGGAAAAAATAGAACAGAAAAACAATTGACGGAGATTCATCACAAAGGATTCACGGACATTGATTTTCAGTCGCAAAAAAATAAACCGCCCTAGAGATTCAACCCTTGGACGGTTTTATTCAGCAATGACTTGCGAAAAGTCTAAGACTAGTTGTCCTTCTTTGCACCAGCGTTTGCAGGAACTGTCTTAATCTTCTTTGTAACGAATCCGCTGCGGAGACACTGTGTACAGATGCGGAGAGTCATTGTTGTTCCGCCAACCTCAGTCTTCATCTTCAACAAGTTAGGATACCATGTGCGGCGTGTATGGTGATATGTCTTACTAACTTTATTTCCTTTCATTGGGCTTTTTCCGCAAAGGTCACATGTTCTCATTTGAATTACCTTCCTTTAATAACAGTTGTTAAAGTCTACATAATTATCCTTAGATTGTCAAGTGGATACTTCCGTTTTTTATGGAGTCAAATTATTCGTAAGGGAGTTTGTCCAG
>JAZUEV010000013.1:0-5726 GCA_045640345.1 Treponema sp. | reverse complement strand
CCTACGACAGCATCTGGCGCATAACAAACGAAAATTTATTCAGAAAAAAGTCCCTATTTTTTTAGGGCTGTTATGGACAAAATCGCTTACGAATGACATGGAGAATCAACGCCACTAGATTTTTTTCAAAAAACCGTAAGTAGATTGGTCAGTTTCATAAAGCAGTCAGATTTGAAATGAGGCATAGGAAAGTTGAAACGAATTTCTTAATGAAAATTTTTATTTTCCTACAGTCACATTCATTTCAAATAGACACTTGACGATACATCGCTTTAATTCTACAACAATTTATGAAGCATGCAGAAAAAGATATCCTTGCTAGTCTATAGTTTTTTCAGTTCATCCACGGATAGACTTGTGGCCTGAGAAATTTGTTCCAATGACAAAAGCCCCATGTCAAGCAGAGATTTTGCAGTTTCACGAGCCACTTCTGCTCTTCCCTCTGCTCTTCCCTCTGCTCTTCCCTCTGCTCTTCCTTCTGCTCTTCCTTCTGCTCTTCCTTCTGCTAAACCAATCTCTGTGGCTTCTCGTTGTGCACCATGCAAATCGGAAAGACGGTCTCGTTCTCTTTTTTCAATATGCCACTGGCGGATCCATAAATCTTGGGTCGCACTGATATTTCCAAGGGCTGCATTTGCGTTCATAATTCCCTCCTCGCTTTGTACAAGCCTTTTAATTTCATCCTGTTTTTGTGGATTGTCGGCATCCTTAAGAAACAGAGCCCACTTGTGTATTTTATCCAAATCACCAAGATTTTCCAAATTATAGTTCTTCAATCGTTTTAGTTCAATGAAAACCACATTCAGAACATTTGCAAGAAGCTGACCTTTTTCGTTTCGCATTGAATAACAGTTCACGGCATCATGCTCTTCCTTTACAACCTTGCCATTTATCCGTGGCGAAAAATTAAAATTCAGAACAGATATTTGATAGACCTTGTGAATTTTGTCCCAATCGTCTCCTTTTGTCAAGTAAGTGGTTGCAAGTCTTGCAGCTTGGTATTCAGCACGCTTCGCATAATCATAATGCTGTCTAAACGCCTGCATCTCGATTTCCGCATACTCACCATCATCAAAGATAACATTTATGTCGTACTCCACATCCCTTTCATCTTCAAAACGTTTTTGAGCATTGTTCGAATTAAGAGTAACCTTTGAAATAGGTTTACCTGTCGCCGCCTCCAAAAAAGACTTCAATGCAGCCTTCGACTCTTTTGTATCCTGAGTAAAAAGCGCCTTGAAAGTTGAATCGATCCTTGGATTAAGCAAGGCACCGGTTCCACACTGAGCAACATATTCTTCCTGAGTTTCAAAATCATCGATTTCCATACATTAAATTTACTCCCAAAAAACGCATTTGTAAAGACTAGGACATCTTTAAAACTGCTTTTTTTTAGAAGACTCCATCAAAATAAACATGGCAAAAAAAATCCCAAGCACAAAGCCTGGGACATTTATTTTTATTTTTCTTTGTGTCGCTTGTCCAATTCATCAAGGACATCTTTCCAGTTGACACCCTCTTTGTACATCAAGACGGAAACAAAATAAAGCAGATCTGCGACTTCCCAAGTCACGTCTTCTTTGTTGTCAGCCTCTGTCAATTCTTCTGCTTCTTCCATGACTTTTTCACGGACACGAGTATCATTCAAGGTGGCTGTGTAGCTGCCTGGTCGTGGATTTGCAAAACGCTGGGCTATTACTTCGTACAATCGTTCCATTGAACTTGGAGCATCTGGTTCTGCACCAAAACAAGACCAACTGCCTGTATGACAAGCCCCACCATTTGGAACAACAGTCGCCAAAACTGTATCACGGTCGCAATCAACACGAAGCTTTTTTACTTCAAGGAAATGACCGCTAGTTTCACCCTTTGTCCAAAGTGTATTTCTGGTCCTGCTGAAGAATGTGAGATGGCCTGTCTCAAAAGTCTTTTCAAATGCTTCCTTGTTGGAATATCCCATCATCAAAACTTCACCGTTCACTCCCTGGGCAATTACAGGAATCATGCCATCAACTTTTTCAAAATTCAGGCAACCAATAAAGCTGTCCTTCAAGCTGACTTTTCCAGTGTACAATGCCATACCAAGCTGAACGTCGCAACCAAGTTTTTCAAGTTCAACAATCTGCTCAAGGGAATTTACTCCACCCGCTGCAACAACACGGCACTTAACAGATGAACGCAACTGACGAACCATGTCCATATCAGTTCCCTGCATACAACCCTCTTTTTCAACGCAAGTGAAAAGCAGTTCTGAAGCATATTTTTCAGCAGCCTGGGCACCTTCAATCAATGAAATGTTGGCAGTTTCAGCCCATCCCTTTACAGCAATCTTACCGTTGATGGCATCCACAGAAATAATCACACGCTGTTTACCGATTGTGGAAACAAGTTCCTCCAAAAATTCTGTGTTAAGGATTGGGTCGGCATCTGTTTTTCTGTCCAAATTCCAAGCGGCAGAACCAATTATGACTTTTTCTGCACCAAGGGAAATCAGTTTGCGAGCCTGTTTTGCGCTACGGATTCCACCACCAACACGCACATTTCCTTTTCTCAAAAGAGACTTCAAAAGTTCAGTATTTGCGGTGTTTCCTTTTTCGTCAGTATGTCTCATGGCCGCATCAAGATCGATGATTGCAACCTCACCATATTTATTGAAATCAGCAATAAGATTGTCAGCATCATCACGCTGAAGAACCAAATCCTTACCGTTTTTTAACTGGACAACGTGTCCGTCTTTCAAATCAATCGAAGCAATAACCATTTTTCTTCCTATTATATAACGATTATGTATAACAATAGGGAATCTCCAAAATCTATCAGAGGCTCCCCAAAATCAAATCCAAAGTGGATGTTCTAGCGAGATTTCCAAAGTTACCTCTACATGCTGATATTTTTTAGAACTTTCACAAGTTTTGTTTTTTCAACCAAATCCAAAGGTCTACCTTCAATAAACTTGTGGGCTTCCTCAGTAAACGCACCAGCGGAAATACAGAATCCTCGGTCGGCTTTTACATCCTGCATGTGTCCGTGCAAGTCTCTTACATAAAACTCACTGGACGTACTGGAAGTTCTAAAGAATCTAAAAAGTTCGGTATCAGTATAACGAGGAGTGTCAACTTCAGCCAGAATGTCCGTATACGCAGGTTGAACTTGGATATCCATAATCTTTACCTGAGAACCACGATAGACAACTTCAATAAACTTACGACACAAAGCAACAAAGTCCGAGGCAGTTGATGAAAGATAAATCTGCAAATTTCGGTTCTGACTCAATTCCTGATATCTGTTTGCCAAAGCGTTGACATCTTTGTAGTTTGCGTTGACCAAGCGAATCTTATTCAAAAGCTGAAGTCCCTTTGCAAAATCATTCTTGCTAAAATAACATTGGGCTGTCCTATACTCCAAATCCAAAAGAACATCGTTGTCGATATTGGAGTGCTTCATACCAACTTCAAAATCCTGGATTGCACCGTCATAATCTCCAGTCTTCATGTGATAGACACCAGCTTCCAAACATGACTTTGGTCCATAAACAGGGTCGGCACGGAGATGCATAAACACTTTGATAGCTTTTTCGCCATGTCCACCAATATTCATAGCATCTGCCATATCAAAGAGGATTTCCTTGTTGGTAGGGTCCTCGTCCAAAGCTCTTTTAAAACAAGGTAGGGAATCTCTATAGTGGTTGCCGTGGTAATAACTTTTTCCCAAAATACTATAGACCCCTTCAGCTTCAGGCTTAATAACCAATGCTTTTTTCAAACAAGGGACAGCTTTATCGTACTGCTTATCCTTGAACAAAGCCACACCCATATTATAGTTGACATCAAAATCATGGGGATCAATCTTGTATGCAACGGCCAAAGACTTCATTGCTTCTGGAAGATTGTTCAAATTCATAAGACAGACACCATGTCTCAAACTTGCAATCATATTATTGACAGATGGATCTGTGGCTCCCAGTTTATAAAGTCTATCGTAAATAGGAAGAGCCTTGTCCCAAAGTTGGTTTTGATAATAAATGTTTCCCAACTCCTGAAGTCCGGATGCGTCATCAGGATTTTTGTCCAACTTCTTTTTGGCTTCACGAATTACCTGGGTCTGACTTTTGGAAGTTCCTCCCGAACCAGACTTACCTCCATTACCTCTGAGGACAAAAACGACGAGAACAACAGCTAAAACAATTATTCCAATAACAATAAGAGCAATCATCTACATCACCTAATAAAGGGCATCCCTAAAATATTTTTCAAAGATTACCTAAAGAATCTACCGACAGAAAATCATAGCAAACAAAAACTAATTTTCCTAAATCCTTATCGGCAGATTTATTGATTTTGTTTACCGACGGCACTCTCGCACCATTTCAGCAATCCTCTCCAATGCTATTTTGATTTTATCAATGCCAGTCGCATAGCAACAACGGATATATCCTTCACCGGCAGCTCCAAAACAATTTCCAGGGACGACAGCCACATTGTATTTTTTTAAAAGTTTAGTGGCAAATTCTTCCGAGGTCATTCCAGTTGAACTGATGTTCGGGAACATATAGAACGCACCCTCAGGTTCTTCACAAGAAAGTCCCATTTCGATGAACGCCTTGTACATAAGATTTCGTCTCTGCTGATAGCTGATTCTCATTTTTTCAACTTCATCCCAGCCATGCTTCAACCCTTCCACCGCGGCATACTGACTAAAAATTGGAGGACAAATTGTGTTATATGAATGAAGTTTGCAGCACTGAACCAACAAATCATGTGGAGCGGCGATATAACCGATTCTCCAACCAGTCATGGCAAAAGATTTTGAAAATCCGTTAAAGATAATCGCATAATCCTTCATACCTGGGAAAGAACCAATGGAAACATGCTCAAATCCATCGTACAAAAGCTCACAATAGATTTCATCGCTCAGACACCAAATTTCATGTTTCTTGACAACCTCGGCTATCTTTTTCAATTCATCGGCGGGAATGATTCTACCGGTTGGGTTGCTTGGGGAACAGAACATCACAGCCTTGGTCTTTGGTGTGCAGGCAGCTTCGATTGATTCAGCAGTTGGATAAAGTCCAGTCTTGCTTGTGTCCAAGTGGATGATTTTTGCATCACACAAATCGCTCAAAGGTTGATAATTAACATAACAAGGTTCGCAGACAATAATTTCGTCCCCCGGATTGAGGATTGAACGTAAAACCAAGTCCAAACCTTCGCTGGCACCAACAGTCGGAAGGATTTCGGTCTCTGGATCATAGTCCATGTTATATTTTTTAAGATACTTGCTGATTTCTTCACGAAGCTCAATCAATCCCCAGTTGGATGTGTAGGATGTGTGTCCCTTTTCCAAATGGTAGAACGCTTCCTCACGAACAACCCATGGAGTAGGAAAATCTGGTTCCCCAACGCCAAGGGATATAATATCGTCATGCCCAATGCAAAGTTCAAAAAACTTTCGTATTCCAGACGGAGGGATTGTCTCCATTTTTTTTGAAAATCTATCACTTCTTGTGTTCAATTTTATTCTCCAATTTAAGTCAATAAAAAAAACTTTCTTCTATTATATTACATAATCCACGGACAAAATAATTTCCAATCGCTGGATCAAGTTCAACATAACTGAAATCAATTTTTAAGGATGTCCATCATTTTATGCCTGAACTCCCATTCGCCTATCGCTTTCGTCTTCCACATAAACTATGTCGTTTTCTTTGTAGGTCTTAAGCAAAAAGT
>JAZUEV010000012.1:0-11686 GCA_045640345.1 Treponema sp. | reverse complement strand
TTATCTTTGTTGTAATTTCAGTAGTTTTGTCGGCAATCATTACAGTGGTTATTCGAGCCGTGGACAAGAGCCAGAACACAAAGGAGTCCCTTAGAAAATATGTGGACAAAAGACAAAAGGATTTTGAGGAATATTTCCAGTCCCAGGAAGAGAAAATCCGTCTCCTTACCAGTGAACTTGAAAGCCGTGATTCCCAAGCCGCCGCTGCAGTAAAAAAGTTGGAGCAGCAGAAACAGGAATTTGAGACAGTCGCAGAAGATTTGGCTGGACAGATTACCCGTGTGGATGATATTTCAGGAAGAATTGATTCTTATGATGGTGCTATCCAGAATCTTATGGACATGACATCTGCCGTTGAACAGAATCTTCAAAGGGTAAAAGACGAAGCCGATATTATTGATAAATTCAACAGCCGCTTGGACGACCAGAAAAAGAAAGTCATTTCCATTGACAAACAGATCAACGACCTGGTTGATAAATTTGCTGAATCCAATGAAAATTCACTTAAGCACTTGGGCGAAAATCTTTTGGATGAATACGAAAGTCGTGCCAGGTCTATTGCTGATACAACGGAACATGCTCTTGAGGAAAACCGTGTCATTATGGAAAAAATTGCATCCGACATAAAGGGGACCTATGAAAGCGCCACGGACAGAGCCAGGTCTTTGGAGGATGAAGCCTTTGAGCAGTTGAAGGAGACTGTCAACCAGAGAAATGACAATCTTTTGCAGGAAGTGGAGACCCAGACTGAACAGCTTCAGGCATTGATTGATGGTAGAATCGATGCAGCCCAGGAAGCAATCAACGAACAGACTGAAAATTTCAATGCATCCCTGGATGGACAGAAAAAAGCCTTCGACCGTGAATATGAAATCCGTATTGGTGAAATCAGTGACGAACTGAACAATCGCGTTGACGAAATCCGTGACCAGTTTGCTGATAAGTTGGAAAAATTGGAGCAGTATGTATTGGATCAGACCAATTCCTTGGACAATTCCTGCAACGAACGTACCAATGCTTTGTCTGTTGCCTTCAATGAAACTTCATCCAGCATTTCATCCATGTTCCTTGAAAAGAGCGAGGGGCTTGAAAATTCTTTCAACGAAAAACTTCAGAACCTGATTCTTTCCTTCAACCAGAAGACCCAGGAATTTGTTGACGAATATGACAACAGAAACGCATCCCTCAGCAGTTCTTTTGATGCAAAGGCAGCTCTTTTGGAGGACACCTACAAAGAAAACACAGCCCAGTTGGTATCCGACTTTGACGCAAAGACCGCATCCCTTTTGCAGAACTTTGAGACCCGTACCCAAAAGATTGATGACGAAATCAATGCAAAGACAGGAAGCCTTGATGAAGAAGTTGGCGAAAAACTCAACACAATGGAAGAAAATGTTCGTGAACGCATGGACAATGCAGTAGCCGCTTTGGAAGAAAGAACCCAGTCTTTGGAAGATACTGTCTATGAAACCTGCGAAAGTTTGTCCACTACTTTGGGTGATAAGATTCAGGAACTTCAGGACAATGTAAATGACAAGACCCAGGATTTGGAAGACAATGTTAATGCCATGACCCAGCGTCTTGAAAATGAGGTCAACACTAAGACTTCTGACTTGGAGGACCGCCTCAACGAAACATTGGACAGCCTTTCCACATCCGTCGAAAACAAGACAACTGACTTGGAAGGTCGCCTCAACGAGACTTTGGAAACTCTTTCTGCCTCTGTTGAAAATAGGACAACCGACTTGGAGGATCGCCTTAACGAGACTTTGGAAAATCTTTCCACCTCTGTTGAAAATAGAACCACTGAATTGGAGGACAACGTAAATACAAAAGTCTCCCAGCTGGAAGATTCCGTCAACACGAGAGTCGAATCTATGGAAGATTCCGTCAACAACAAGGTTGAAAGCATGGAAGAACGTGTCACAAACCGTGTCGATAGTCTGGAGGATAATCTTACAAGCCGCACCAACAGTCTTGAAAATCAGATGAACGAAGCCTTGGAAGCTCTCCAGTCTGATATGACCACAAGAAGTGGAAATCTGGAGGACAGTCTTTTTACAAGGATTGGAAATTTATCCAGCGACGTGGACCAGAGGACAACATCCTTGGAAGAAAAGGTCTCCTCTGTTTTGGATGCCCTTTCGGAAACAGTTCAGACTAAAACATCTGGACTTATGGAAAATTTGACTTCTTCCATGATGAATCTTTCATCGGACCTTAGTTCAAGAGCTGAAAAACTTGAAAACACATTCAACGAGCGCATGGAATTTTTGACCGGGGATGTGGACGCAAGAACAAAAAATCTTTCCGATGTACTTGATGAAAAAACTTCTTTCATTGCCAAGGATCTGGTTGAACGGACGGCAGATTTGGCTGACCAGGTTGTGGAAAAGACAGACGGACTTAGCGATGAACTTTTCAACCGTATTTCAGATTTGGAACAGGCTTTGACCCAGCGCACAGATGATTTGTCGGATGACTTGGATTCTAGGATCACAAATCTCCAGAACCAGTTGGACGAAAAAACAGGCAATCTGGATGACAAGGTAAACTCAAGAGTCACAAACCTGTCCGATGTGCTTGAAGAAAAACTTGACACAATTTCCAGGGAAGTGGAGGACAAGACTTCAAATCTGGTTGAAAATCTGGCCCAAAGAATTACAGACATCAACGACGACACCAGCGAAAAAGTTTCCAATCTCACCAACTATCTTAACGAGGCTATTGGAACTCTTACTTCCGACACAAATACAAAAGTCTCTGACTTGACTGAATTTGTAAACGGAAAGATTTCAGCGATTGAAAGTGACACTGATTTGCGTATTGGAAATCTTGAGACGGACTTCAATGAAAGAATCGGTGCCCTTAATGACGATACATTGGAAAAGGTCACAAGTCTTGGGGAACTGATCAACGACAAAACCTCATCCCTGTCCGACATCCTTTATGAAAAGACCGGCGCCCTGGAAGATGATTTGAACGAAAGGACCACTGCCTTGGAAAATCAGTTGAACGACAAGACAGAAAATCTTTCTACAGCTGTCGAGGATCAGACAAGTACAATAGAAAGGACTTTCACCCAGAAGCTTTCCGATTTGTCCGACCTGGTGGATGAAAAGACAGTTTCCTTTGAAACTTCGGTCACAAATGTGGTTTCAACTTTGAACAGCTCCGTGGATTTGCGAACACAGGAATTGATTGACAATGTGGATTCAATCCTGGAGCAGATTCGTTCATCAGTGGAAACAAAAAAGAATGACCTGGAAGATGATGTGGAAAAACAGATGACCACGCTTTCCAACAATCTGGATCAGGCCGTGGAGACTTTCCAGAACGACTTGGACGAAAAATCCCAGAACATGAGCGATTCCTTGGATTCACGCATTCAGGAATTGGAAAACAATGTGGAAGAGGCTTCTACAAATCTCCAGAACCTTTTGGAATCCAAGTCCCAGAGTTTTGAGGATGACCTTAACGATCGCACCACAAATTTGAGTGTATCCCTTGAGGCAAAGACTTCTGCCCTGGAAGATTCCATCCGCATGAAGACCGAGGAGTTGGGAGAACGTTTGGATTCAAGCGTCAACCAATTGGAGGAATCCGTTACCCAGCGCAACACAAGTTTCAGCGAAGAATTGGACAGCCGCACACAGAATTTTGAAAACACTATCATAGGTCGTCTGGATGATCTGGAAAATCTTATGACCAACAGAGCAGATTCTATAGAAGAAACTTACACATCTGCCACTGAACGTCTTGAAGAATCTGTTGCGTCCCGAACTGAGGCACTGGAAAATGGAATCACCCAGAAAACCAGCGACCTGGAAGAATATGTAAGCACCAGAACAAAGACTGTTGAAGAATCATGCAAGGAACGCATTTCAAAGATGATGGCAAACTTCAATGAACGCACCGGCAACATCGATGCTGACATGAAGAAAAAGATTACCGAAATGACCGACTCCTTCATGGATAGAAATTCCGCCATGACCAGCGACATCAAGGAAAAATCTTCCGTCCTTGGAAATCTGATTTCCGAACTCACCAAGGGACTGGAATTGGCAATCAAGGAAAAGACTTCAGCCTTGGCAGATGATTTGGACAACCGCACAGCCACTTTGGATGCAGACTTGAAACAGAAAACTTCATCATTGACATCCACATTCAATGACAAATTCCTCAGCATCGAAGCTGATATCCGTCAGAAGGCAAACGACCTTAACGCCCGCGCGACCACAATCAATTCCGACATCAAGAAAAAGACTGACTCCTTGGAATCATTGTTGCAGCAGAAACTGGATGAAATGACTTTCAATGTCCAGCAGGAAACTGAAAACGCCATCGAGCGCTACCATGTTTCAACTGAAACCTACGACCAGGATGTTCAGAACCACACAGATGAACTTTACCGTGCTCTCCAGTCCCGTGTGGCCGAACTTTCCGACAAAATCAATGACAAGGAAGGAGCCTTGGAGCTTGAAATCAATCGCCACATTGAAACGATGATTGAAGAAGTAAGACAGCGTTCTGAAGAAGCCATCGCCCGTTATGCAGAGACCACAGGAAACTACACACGCAATATTGAGACAAAGACCTCGGAACTCCAGATGGCATTGGAAGAAAGGACCAGCGCACTTGAAAAACAGATCAAGGATTCTTCTGGAGAATTGCAGTCGCAGGTTGTGGATAAACTTAACACATTGATCGAGGACGTGGAAAGCAAGACCAATTACGCTATTGAGCAGTACACTGAATTGACCCAGAATTATACCAGCGATATTGAAAACCGTACCTCAGATTTGCGGGAGGCTTTGGAGGATAAGTCCGTACAGCTCCAGTCTTCAATCGATACAAGGATTGCAAATTTGATTGACGACCTGGAAAATCGTACCGGAAATCTTGAGACCTATGTAAACGATAGCCTTTCTGACTTGCAGGAGACTTTGGAAAGCAAGAGCGACAATATTTCTGTGTCCGTGGAAAATCGTCTTTCTACTTTGGAATCTGATATTGAGCAGCGTTCAACAGATTTGATGAATTCAATTGAAAACCGTATGTCAAATCTTGAAGAGGATGTGACAGAAAAATCCCAGAACATTACCCAGACTATTTCTGAAAAACTTTTGTCTTTGATCGAAAACGCCACAAATTCCTCGACCGCTTTGATTTCTGAGACGGAAACAAGGGCCGCCAATTTGGAAGATGATATCACCAGCCGTTATGCACGTTTGTCGGATACAATTGAAGACAAGATGTCCGAACTTGAGGAGACCCTTACCTCTCGCACCACAAATTTGAGTGACGATCTTGAGGAGCGTATTTCAGGTTTGGAGGAGACTGTTTCAGGTAGGTCCAGCACTTTGAAAAATGATGTGGAATCTCGCCTTTCAGATTTGGAAATGGATTTGAAGGACAGGACATCAAATTTGACTGAGAATCTTGAAGAAAGAATGTCCGAACTGGAGGAAAACGTAACAGAGCGTACCGCAAACCTTAAGTCAGACATCGAAGGTCGTCTTGCAGATTTGGAAGAGGAACTTACTGGTCGCTCCACAAATTTGACCGAAGATTTGGAAGGCCGCATGATTACTCTGGAAAACAATATGGACAACCGTTCAAGCACATTGAAGTCCGTTGTTGAACAGACCCTTGCCGCCTTGACTGAGTCTTTGACATCAAAATCTTCAACGGTCAGCGAAAACCTCAACCAGAAGATGACCGAACTTGAGACCATAGTCAACGGTCGTTCTTCAGGCATGAAGGATGATTTGGAAAGCAGGTTGCTGAAGCTTGAAGCAGAAATGACCAACAGAACACAGAGCGTGGCTGGCAGTTTGGATGAAAAGCTTTCAGAAATTGAACAGCTTGTCAGCGGTCGCTCCGGTTCATTGAAGTCCAATGTGGAAAATGGTTTGAACGCTCTTGAAGAGGAACTTAGAAGTCGCTCCGATGAACTTACTGACAGCTTTGAAAGTCGAATGACCACTTTGGAGGAAACCGTTTCCGAAAGAAGCGGAACTTTGCAGAACGAAGTGGAGGACAGACTTTCCGAACTGGAAGATGGACTTTATGCTCGTTCATCCACGATCGCAGAAAATCTCGAAAGCCGTATGACTGAACTGGAAGATTCTGTTAACGGTCGTTCGGAGGCTCTCAGACACAACATGGAAAGTCGCATGGGAGAATTGGAAGAATTCCTTGGAAGCAGAAGCGACACACTTACATCAAGTCTCGAAACCCGTATCGCTGGTTTGGAAGAAATGGTTGGTGGCAGGTCCATGTCCCTCAAAACTGATTTGGAAAATAGGCTTTCCGAAATGGATCAGCAGATGAACAGGAGAAGCGACACGTTGAGTGACTCCTTGGACAGCAGGCTCAAGGACTTGGAACAGAACATCGGTGACAGAACCATGGCCCTTTCTGATTCTATTGATGAACGCTACAGTCTCCTTGAATCCAGGGTCGAGACAAACACCAATAATATAGAAGAAAATCTTTCAAGAACTATTGAGACAATCACCAGTGCCTTGGAGGAAAAGACCGAATCCCTTGAAGAAAAAGTCAACAACCGTCTTGAAAATCTGGATAAAGTCCTGACGGAAAAATCCCTCAACATTGAAGAGGATGTGGAAAACAGGACATCTGTTTTGGTTGACCAGATTAATGAAAGAATCAATCCATTGGAAGATTTTGTCAACGACAAGAGTTCCGTGATTATTGAAAATCTTATGTCCAAGACCCGTGAATTGGAAAGCCAGGTGGAAGAACAGTCTCAGTCTTTGCAGGACATGGTTGAAGAAAGAACAACTGCGTTGACAGAGGAAGTGGTGCAGAAGACCGACAGTCTTACATCCCAGCTTCGTGGAAAGGTTGACTATCTTGAGCAGAACATCAACGAATCCACATCAGCTTTGGAAACTCGATTGGTTGACAGGACCGAGTCTCTCCAGAATGAATTGGACAAGCGTTCCGAAAGTCTTTCCGTGGCAATCAGAAATGTGACAGACAATCTCCAGGGCGACTTGAACCACAAGACCTCCGACCTTGAACAGTCCGTGGTTGATATGATTACAAATCTGGAATCCAGCGTCAACGAAAGAACCGGCAATCTGGAATCCATGGTCAATGAAAAGATAGCTAGCCTCACTTCATCAGTTGATGGCAGAACGGAAGCCTTGGAAAACGATATGACCAGCCGCACCCAGGCCTTGGTTGATTTGATTGAATCAAAGACTTCCAACATGGAACAGAGTGCCGAAGCCAGAACAAATGAGGTGGAGCAGAACCTTAAGGACAGGACCGCTGGCATCGAAAAGACCTATTCATCTCGCATAACTGGTTTGGCAAAGATGTATCAGGACAAGACCTCTTCAATCACAAAGGCAATCAAAGTGAATGTTGGCGCCTTGGAAAAGGACTTGAACGAAAAAATCACCAAGCTTATATCATCTGTTCAGGAAAAGACAAAAAATCTTGACGCAAATGTCTTGAACGTAACAAGTCTCATGGAACAGAATATCAGCGAAAGGACTTCGGGATTTGAACAGACTGTCCAGAACCTTGTTGATAATCTTATGAATGGATTTGAACAGAAGTCCCAGGAACTTAGGTCGAATGTATCTGCCATGACCAATGATTTGGATGACATGGTAAGCAGAAAGACTATGGCCTTGAATGATTCGGTGACTGCAAGAACTTCTTCAATGGAAGATGAACTGGAAGAAAAGGTCATTAGACTTAGCCAGACCATCGAAAACAGAACCGACGAACTTCGTGCAAGCTTGAATGAAAAGACCGATATGCTCCAGAGCACATTCGAAGAAAAAACGGATATTCTCCAGAATACTTTCGATGAAAAGACAGAGAATCTCCAAAACTCTTTCAATGAAAAAACTGATATGCTCCAGTCCAACTTCAACGAAAGAACAGATATGCTCCAGTCCAGCTTCAATGAAAGGACAAACATGCTTCAGGCCAACTTTGAACAGATGAGCGACCAGCTCCAGACTTCTTTGGAAGAAAAGACTTCTGCAATCAGTGTGGAACTTGATTCAAGGACTGGAAATTTGGGAGAAAGATTGGACCAGAAGATTTCCATGTTGGAAGATGCAATCGAAAACAAAACCAATTTCTTGCAGCAGGATTTGGAAACCCGGTCTACAGCTCTCCGTGCGGCAGTTGATGAGACAGACGCTGATGTGTCCGAGGCTATCAACAACAAGGTCAACACCATTACAGCGGATTTGGTTGAAAAGGTTGCTTCATTGGAATCTTTGGTTCAGCAGAGAACCGCCGAGTTGGAATCTGTATCAAAGTCAAGCATCGAAGATTTCAAGAATTCTGTTATGACCACATTGAACCAGGCTCAGCAGATTGCAGCGGTCTTGGATAGCGAGACTTCTGAAAATACCCGTCGTCTTGATGAACTCCAGTCCAACTTGGATAATCGTGCAGGCGAGATGCAGAGGAAGTATGACCAGCTGTTTGAAGAGTCTTACCTGAAGGCAGAACAGAAAGAGTCGGCAGCCTATGACAAGTATAAGGAAATGAGTGTGGCCCATCTGGACAACTACAAGACTGAGCTTCAGCAGTATGTGGCGCAGATGCAGCAGAATATTTCAGACTCCTTGAATTCTGTGCAGTTGAAGGCAAATGCGATCCATACGGAAGTGGAAGAAGCTATTGCGGACACCCGTGCAAAATATGAGGCAGCTTTGGAAGAATCCCGCGTCATCGGTGTAAAGATTGATGAAGAAACATCGGCGGCGTCCCAAAGGATGGAAGAATTTGAGCAGGAGATGAAAGACCAGTTCTCTATCTTCGACACAAATTTGACCAAGGCAATGCAGTCCGTGGCGGAAGATTACGACAACAAGCAGTCCACATTCCTTGCTGGTTTGGACAGACAGTTGGACAAGTACAAAGAAGAAATGGAGTACCGTTTCAACAGTCTCAACGCGGCAGGTGGAGATATTGAAAAACTGGAAGAAGCTCTTAGAAAAATCATGGAGCAATCCCAGGCAAGAGTGCTTGGTGATTTTGAAAAGTTTACCACAAGCGTTTCAAAGAACCATGTCAATTTTGAATCATCTCTCAAAACCAGAAGCGATAAGCTTAAGGAGGAGATTGAATCCTTGGAAGCTGGTCTGGATGAACTCAAGCAGAAGTCCTATGCGACAGTTGGAACTCAGCTTAAAGAATTTGAGGCGAACTTCTTCAATGGTCTCCAGCAGAAAGAGGCTGAAATCACGCAGCAGCTTATGGAGTGGAAAAACAAATTTGATTCAAGAATTGAAAACTTCAGTAATTCCTACGAAGAAAGTCGTCGCGATTTGGAAACAAAATATGCTGACCAGTTGCGTTCAAGAATCGAGGAGATTGAATCAAAGACTTTGGCCCAGGAAAACACATTCCAGGCAAATCTCCAGGCTGGACAGTCAACAATCCAGAACCAGATAAACACAGTCAACCAGAGACTCCACGACTTTATTGAACAGTACCGAGAGGCTTTGAAGAATACATCCGAACAGGCGACAACTCTCTTGAAGCAGGAAAGCGATGGATACAACAAACGGGTGGCCGCCCAGCTTCAGGAAAACGCAAAGGATTTGAACGAGCAGTTTGAACAGATGAGGGGAATCTTTGAAAAGAAGCAGAAGGAATGTAACAATTTGATTGATGCATCTATTGAAGATTTCAACACCTGGAAACAGAAAATCGTGCAGCAGTACAAGGATTCAAGCGCCCAGTACGAAGAACAGCTGTCCATGTTCACCCAGAAGCAGAAGCAGGGACTTGCGGATTTGGATGAAAAGACCCGTGAATCTCGTTTGAAGGTCCAGCAGGATATCCAGACCCTCAATGATAAAGCCGATGACGCTCTCAAGGAATATGAGGACAGGTCAAAGCAGATTCTGGAACAGTTGCAGGAAAGATGTTCTTCTATGCTGCAGAGTACCCAGGGAATGTTCTCCGAGGCAACCAACCAGGCGGACATTAAGATTAAGAGTCTCAAGCGTGATCTTCAGGAAACTGCCGACGGTGATAGAACCGCCTACCAGAAGATGATCACCAGATTGAATGACGACACCAATGCTCTCCAGTTGAAGATTGATGAAATCAACAAGGGAATCACTAGATTCACAGCCCAGACAGGTCTTTTTGATAAGGCTGAGCAGTTGAGAAAACAGTTGGATTCTGCCATCGAAGGATTGAAGGACAAGATTAACGGATTTGCGACTTACGAGGCAAAGGTTATCAACCTTAAAAACCAGATGGACCAGATTCAGAAGTTGGGTGGAGAAGTGGATGCCCGCTTGAATGGTTATGTGAACCAGAAAAACCAGTTGGACAATTTGGATCAGAAGTTCAGCAGGATAATGGCCTTGAGCAATTCAATGGACCAGAAGATTGCGGAACTCAACACATCCAGCGACAATTTGGTCAACATGCAGCAGACTATCCACAACTTTGAAAACAGCTTGGAAGGTGTGCAGGCCCAGTACGACAGAATTGAAAAGAAGTCCGAGACTATTGAAAAGGTTGCCAACAATGTGGACAACACTGCCGATAGAATCCAGGAACTTGAAAAACGATTGATTGATTGCAACAAGCAGCTCAACAGTATGCCTGATCAGGTGGAAAATCTCCAGACAGGAATCAAGCGTATCATGGAAAGCAACGGCACAATCAACGATGCGGTGGACAAGCTCTCATCTCTCCAGAATATTTTTGATGAAACGGAATCAAAGATTGACGACCTTAACGACCGCATGGATGAAATTGCTGGAACAGAAGAAAGACTCCAGCGACTTACAGAAAAAGCGGACGCACAGATTGAGGACCTTAGAATCTTGGGCAGAAATGGTGTGGCAAAAAAGAAGGATTCAGGTTCTTCTAAAACAAAGGCAAAGTCTTCTGGATCTATGACTCCTCAGTTGAAATCCAGTGTCCGTTCTTTGAATGAAAAGGGGTGGAGCAATGAAGAAATCGCCGACAGCCTTGGAATCACAGAAGATATGGTTGAATTGATTCTTGAAGTTCCAAGCGATGAAGACTAGGCCATAAAAAACAGTCTTTTCAACTAAAAAATGTAATGGAGAAATCTATCAATCGTTGATGGGTTTCTCCATTTTTTTTTTGATCCGTGCCGATGGGATTTCATTGAAAAAAATTTATTCGTGTTATCGTTTGTTCTCATAATGTATCGCAGTCGGGTTTCATACCCCTTAAACGACCTAAAGATCGGGGTTCGTTCGCCTAAAAACTAGAATTTGACAGATGGATAAAAAAACACCCCAACCACTTTTGATTGGAGTGTCTTTTGTTGCTAAAAATCTTTTTTATTTGACAACGATATTGACAATCTTGTCCTGGACTACGATTACCTTGACAATTTCTTTGCCTTCGGTAAACTTCTTGAATCCTTCAGTTTCTTTTGCCAATCGTTCCAATTCATCCTTTGCCGTACCTGTGGATGCCTGGAATTTATCACGAACTTTGCCGTTGATTGATACAACAATTTCCTTTGTATCTTCCACGCAGTATTCTTCGCTAAACTCAGGCCATTTTTCATAGGCACAAGTTTCCTTATGACCCATCTTTTCCCACAATTCTTCTGCCAGGTGAGGGGCGTAAGGTGAAAGAAGAAGAACAAATCCTTCCCACATCTGCTTTGGAAGGG
>JAZUEV010000011.1:0-2217 GCA_045640345.1 Treponema sp. | reverse complement strand
CCGGAGCCATATCATCAATTTTTCCATTGGTATAATAAGTCCACGCATAGTCAGAAGAAATAAAAACATTTGTGTCTTTATCACAATTCATTTCTTTTGTGATTGTTACAAGAATGTCCGTCGCGCTGGGAGGAGGATTATCTTTTAAAACATCGATTCTCAAAACACTGGTATCTTCCGAAAGAAAATACGGGGCAGAAAAATATTTTAAATAATTTTCATTTTTATTTTTTCTGTCAGTGATTTTTACACCCTTAAAAACTATGGAAGAGTCGTCGCCAGATTTTTTATATCCATAACATCTGTCAGAGGAATTAAACAAAAGTTCATAGCCTGAATCAAGGGGGCTGGGATTTATATCTTCATGTTCAGAAAGGATTCCCAATTTCACGAGTTCATCTTTTGTAAAAATAATAGACGATTCGCTCATTTTTTCGTCAAACATGATAATAATTTTTCTGTCTCGATAAACACCGTCCGGCTCATAAGATGGTGTAGCGGAAACAATTCTTGGTCTAAGTTCACAATAAGGTTCCACCATAAAATCGATTTCTGGATTTGATTTTTCAAAAGTAAAACTTGTGTTGCTATCATATTCATTATCAAAATTTATATAATCTTGATTTTCAATTTCTCTACCAGTTTTTTTATTTACCACATGCCAACGGATAAATTGATATTCAGAGTCGGTGTTGAACATAATATCTCTTGTGTCGCTTTGTTTGCAATAAACAATTCCATTTGGAGATATTTTTCCAAATTTGGATGATATTAGAATTGGATATTCGGAAGCATTGGCATATTCAACGGATTCATCGAATTTTTGTTTTAGAATGGAAGCATTCATAAAATTTTCGCAGGAGAAAAAATTGTGCAGATTGAAAAAATCAATAGAACTTTAAACACCCCCCCCCATACGATACAAATGTATTGTTAAATTATTGACCATAAATTCCTCCTCTTTTTTTACTATAACATTTATTTGTTAAAAATTAAAGAGGTGGACTTTGATTATGTGGTTTTGACCCTTCGACAAATTCAAGGTAAGCAGGCTCAATGAATGACCCACCGACACGAATCAATCAATGCTTCCATTTTGAAATCTGGACAAATGTTCGTACGGCAAAATAAGTCTACCTCGATAAAGTCCACAACCATCATTGATAAGAGAATTATCCATGGCACTGAACATATTGACATCCAAATCTTTTAATTGCAGTTGTTGAAGTTTCATTCCTCTTTCATAGGCTTGGTCAAAATAAATATTTTTTCCTTCAGGAATTAAATCCCTTCTCGCCCTTTCCGCTTCTTGTTTTTTTTCATAACCAAGATGATTGGCAGGTCCAATTTCAGCAAAGTCGTCCATGTCTTTTGTCCTAAGCTGAACTTCTACATGGCTTCGAGAAACATTGTCGTAAAAAGTTATGTGCAAAGATTTGTATCCACCGTTTTTTGAATTATGGATATAGTCCTTGTAATATGGCCAAACATTTTCACACAATAAAATTGATTTTTCTTTTTCTTCGTCTGTCGCTATTTCTGATGTAAATCCCTGCTCCTCCAAAATTTCAGGAAGTCTGTTGGCAAGTTCATACAAATATTTTGTTTCAACATCTTCTTTATTTTCACCATTTTTCAGATGACACTTTGGAAGAGAAATAACAAATCGATATGCAATCAAATCACGCAGTCCATTAAGTTTTTCTTTTATAAGAGCCACACTTGGAAAATCATTATGGGTTTTGTAATAATCAAAAATAAAGTTTACGATATAACCGTTAAATTTTTCTTCAGCTCTGATTAGACTTTTTATTCGACCTCGCAATGTGAATGCAAGAAATGGATATTGCTGAGTCATAAATTTATAGAACTCCAAAATTCTGTGGGACTGGCTTGTTAAAAATTCATTGTGCTGTAAAAGTTCCACGATTTGAATCAAAAAATTGCAATGCACCATGTCAATTGTGTTTCCTGTTTTTTTGGCTTCATCTTTCAAGTCGGATGAATATTTGTAAAGGATTTTTAAAACTGTGTCACCGTTATACAAATAATCGTTCAGCATTATCATAGAAATCTCCAGCAAATACAAAAAAAAATTTTCGCAAAAAAAAAACGTCCCTGGATAATCCAAAGACGCATTTGTCGTTTGTTCAATTTTACAGGACGACGGATTTTAAATATTGTAAAAATCGGAATTAGCAAATGAAAAGAGAATCG
>JAZUEV010000010.1:0-2296 GCA_045640345.1 Treponema sp. | reverse complement strand
TTCACGACTTTTGTTTTTAAAATAAAAAACTTAATCAATCAGAATACTTATGATTTCCATTTTTTGTTCTTTGGAAAATTCATGGCGATTTCGTATTATGACTTCTTTTAAGGCATCAAACGAATCTTCCATTGGAGGACGAGGAAAATCAGCTTCAAGCAACCAAGCTGGAGACACACCTAAAGCATTTGAAATCGTTATTATTGTAGATCTTTTTGGAAAACGGTCACCCTTTATATAATGACTTACGGCAGATTCTGTTAAATCTGTTTCCATAGCCAAAGTTTTTTGAGACATTTTTCTCATTTCAAGCAGCTCTTTTAAAAGTTCGTTGAATGGCCTACCGTTCATTTATCAATTCCTCGTCACAAGAAAAAGACAGGCAGAGAATATCCCCACCCATCTTTTTCCAAAGTCTGTTATCGGCTACATTATTTCTCTGTCACCAAAAGAAAATCCCAACCATCGATGATCAGAGTAATCGTCATATTTTGACAACAACTCAAGGGTTTTCTTCTTCATAGCTTCTATACTTTCGTCCAACACCCCAAAATCTTTTGCGTCATCCAATTGCCAAGCTTCTTCCATCAAATCTTGAACTTTCGGATTTACTATTCCCTCTAAAACATCAAGCGGTAAAATCTTCTGAACCTCATCTGTATTAATTTTATTTTGATGCAATGCATCCAATGCACCCAACAGTAAAACCAACATCAACTTTTCATCTGACCTCAAACCTTTAAATTCTGTAACTACCATTCTATTTTCTCCTAATTTCAAGAATTACTCCAGCCATCTTTTTCTAAAGTCTGTTATCGGCTACATTATTTGTCTGGTGTTTTAGTCATCCAGATCAAATCCCAGCCACATTTCATCAGGGTAAGCATCGTATTTAGACAGCAACTTGAGGGTTTTATTTCTCAAAACTGTTATGCTCTCGTCTAATATTCCAAAATCTTTGGCATCGTCCAATTCCCAAGCTTCTTCGAACAGAGACTGAACATTCTGATCAACTTTTCCATCCAAGGCAAGACGCGGTATAATTTCCTGCACCTCTTCTGTATTAATTTTTTCTTGCTTCAATGCGTCCAATGCTCCTAACAACAGTACCAGCATCAACTTTTCATCCGTTTTAGATTTTTTTAATTTTGTCACTAGCATTTTATCCTCCATGTACTTTCGTTGCTCCATTTATCATACACTACTTTGACATCACAGACTTGTCCAGATTTACTCTCAAAATAGTGTATGGATGCTTTTCTTTTACCTATGAGTCCATCATAGTAAACTTTTTTCCATTCCCCTGGCTCTTTTTGCCTTAAACCGAAAAGCACTTCGCCATTTTTCACTTTATTATTTTTCTTTAACACCCTCTCAAAATCTTTTGGGTATGCAGGTGCATTTTTTACTGATTTTTTTGATGGACATAAAAAAACCGATTCCCTTTCGAGAACCGGTTTCCTAAATTTACGACCTAGGCCGCTGATTTAATTATTTTGCAAGAATCAAGAAAGACTTTGGATCCAACTTCAATGATGATTCTTCAACTGGCTTTGCTCCAGCCTTCAAAACCTTCACTTCTGTTCCCTTTGCCTTTGATGCTGTCAAGCGAACGACATGTGAGAAATATGGAAGAACAGACTTTGGAGCCTGATCCTTCAATTCATCTTCATCAACAGTTGAAGAAATCCAAATCTTTGTCTTTGTTGCTTTTGCGAAAGATGCTACAGTCTGGATGTCGCTTTCCTTTACCTTTGAAAAATCAACGTTGTCAACAACAACACCAGCTACATTGATTCCACCAGCCTTGAGTGCGTTCAATGTGCTAACAATCTTCTCCAAACTAAAGTTGTCCTGGTTAGAAGTAAGGATAGTTCTGTTGCGGAGAATCTGTTCCTTAGCATCTTCAGAAAGACCATTGTTCTTTGTGATTGCGTCCAAGATTGTGTTGTAGTACTCTCTTGAACTTGCTGCGTCGAATGAAACATGTACCAACTGCTTTCCGTTGAGCAATGTGTCCATACCAAACTGCACCAAGACAGCAGTCTTTCCAACACCCTTCTTAGAAGTTACCAATCCAAGCTCTCCAGCCTTCAATCCACCGTTTGCAGCGGCATCATAAAGACGAATTGGGCTGCGTTCAAAAAGTTCCTGTTTTGCCATAGTTTACTCCTTATTTCTGTTCAGCCTTGCGCTTTTCTTTGTAATCTGCAATCAATTTTTCTGCAACAGCGTTTGGAACTCTTCCGTACTTTTCAAATTCCATTGTAAATTCTGCCTTACCCTGTGTTGAAGA
>JAZUEV010000009.1:0-8428 GCA_045640345.1 Treponema sp. | reverse complement strand
CCGATTGTCTTGATTTTTTCAACCCCGCAGGAAGCTACCTGGGCATCGAACCTGGAGAAGATGGTGTTCAGCATAAGGACAATCTTTTCAGCGGAAAGACCGTCGGACAGCTTTGTGAAATCAACGATATCGGCAAAAAGTACAGACACGTTTTGATATTCCTTTGCTATGATTTCCCCAGGCTTTTCCGAAAGCTCGTTTGCCACGGATTTTGGAAGTATATTCAATAGTAGATTTTCCGACTGCTGGTTCGCTTTTTCCAGATTATGGTTGGCGATTTCCAGTTCTTCAGCCTGTTTCTGTAGTTCGATAGTCTGTTGATGGAGTTCCCTTGTCTGCTCTTCAACTTCCGTTTCCAGCTTGACTTGATATTTTTTCATCTGGTTGTATCGTATTGAAATGATGAGCACAACTATGGCGGCCACGCAGACTGAAATCATCATCCAGAACCACCAGAGCTGCCACACATAAGGCTTTTTTATAATGACCATCGGGTCGGAAAGTTCGCCAATGAATATGTCGGAGTTCTGTGCCTGCACCCTGAAATGATACGTGCCGGGCTTGAGGTTTGTGTAGGAGACTTCCCTTGCTGTGGACCATGGTGAATAATCATTTTCAAATCCTTCAAGGCAATACCTGAACCTGATTTGCTCTGGCGATATATAGCTTAGGCCCGTATATTTTATGCTGATTCTTTTTACGCCTGGAGCCATCGTCACTGTGTCCCCTTCATAGTCGTAGCTGTCTGTCTCCAGTGAATATCTTTCAATCTGCACCGGAGGAACAGTCTTGTTTGCAACCTTCAGAGGGTCGTAGATAGCGAAACCGTCAATCAATGTGAACCATGTGCGTCCGATGTAGTCCTTCATTGAAAGGGATGTGGATGTTATTCCATTCGAGATAAGACCGTCCGACCTTCCATAGCTTTTCGGTGATATATAGTCGATTTCCCCTGACATATATTTCTTAATGTCGCTCATTTCCATGGATATTATGCCACGGTTACTTGTGAGCCACACCGTACCTGTGTAGTCGCATATCATCTGGAACACCGTATCGGTAAAAAGACCTGAACTGCTTCCTATGTTCGAGAATTTTCCATCCTTGAATCTGCTGATCCCTGTCCCAGTGGAAATCCAAATCTCCTCCGGACTATCAAGTACCTGGATCTTCATTATTACGTCCCCTGCGAGACCGTCTGCTTTTGTGTAGACCTTATCCACATGGCCGTCCACCACAGAGAAGATTCCTCCACCATCTGTCCCACACCAAATGGTATGGTCGCCCGATTCATAGATGCACATTATGTAGTCGTTGGGTATTCCGTTTCCACGATTGATAGTCTGTATGGTGTTGTCCACCGGGTCGATGATGTTCAGTCCGTTGGTTGTACCTGAATATATTTTTCCATCTTCTGCCTGTATGGCGACTCTGGTCCTATCCCCCGTAAGTCCGTCTCCTGATGTCCATGATCGTATACCCTGCGTTTCCGACATCATGACCTGTCCAAGTTTTTCATATGTGCTGACCAAAAGAGACCCGTCCCTTGCAAGCTCCACATGCCTTACTCGAATATTCCTGCAGTACTCAGTGAATGAGTTCTCCATGAAGTCCCCTGTGCTTGAGCTGTAGCAATAGAGTCCGTTGTCCGCTCCTATCCAGACACATTTTCTTGAAGGGTCATCACAGATTGCATTGACGGATGTTTCCATGTGGACCGTGCTGAATTTTCCAAGGGAGAGCTTTTCAAGTCCACCTCTGTCAGTTCCGAACCACATGTTGCCTTCCACGTCTTCAAGAATGGAGTTCACATTGTTGTCCGCAAGTCCTGTGCCTTGGTTGTAGTGAAGGATTTTGCCGTTCTTGAGGACTGCAACCCCGGTGTCCCTTGCAAACCATACAGCCCCTGAACTGTCCGGATAGATAGTATTGACTATGGTGCCAGGCTGGCGTCCGAATCCTATGTCGTAAATAGTTTCGTCCGTCCCTTTCAAGTGAATGGCATAGTGTGGTCCCGCTCCGAACCAGAACGCTCCGTCCTTGTCCTGTGTCAATGTATAGACTGTGGCATCTTTGAGAGTCTCGAACCCCTTGTACCTTTCAAAATTTCCGTTTTCATAGACATACAGGCCATTTTCTTTGGCACTTGTCGCCCATACTCTTCCCGCCGTGTCACAATAAAGCTGGAGAACCATAATATTTGTGGCGCTGTATTTTTCAAGTCCAAGCGGGTTTTTGATTTCGTCGTCCCTTGTGATGTAGGCGATGCCATTGGCTGTTCCGATCCAGACGTTTCCTTCCCTGTCTTCTGTTATGGAACGGATGGAGTTATTTGGAAGACCTTCTTTCACAGTAAAGGCCTTGACATTTCCGTTGGGACTTATACGAACCGCCCCCTCGTCGTTTGCTCCAACCCAGATGTTGCCTTCGCTGTCCTCAAAAACCGACCTGGCTGAAGTGAAACTGTATTTTTTGTCGCTGATGTGGTTTATGATCTTGAACTCTATTCCGTCGAACCTAACAAGCCCCTCGTAGGTTCCTATGTAGAGATATCCGACTTTGCTCTGTATCAAATCCGTGACAGTGTTTCCCGGAAGACCGTCGGATGCTGTCCAAATACTGCTGACGTATTGATTTAGCAGATTGTTTTGACCTGAGCCGGTTTCCGCAAACATTGACGACCCAAAAAAAATAAAAAAGATAAATGAAAAAATCTTTCGTAGACTCATATTCTGTTCCTAAATTCTTCTATAATAATGTTGACAATTATTCTTATTTAAACCATATCACAATTTTTTTTCCTTGTCGATAAGATTTCAATTCTTAGAATGACATTGACGAGAAGCGATGTAAGTTCTATAATAGTGTGCTATGAATAGAAGATTAATTACATCCGCATTACCTTATGTTAACAATATTCCCCACCTGGGAAACCTTATCCAGATGCTTAGCGCTGATGTTTTTGCAAGATTCTGCAGAAGCCGTGGCTATGAAACCCTTTATGTTTGTGGAACCGACGAATACGGTACGGCAACAGAGACAAGAGCTCTTGAGGACAACAAGACTCCTAGAGAACTTTGCGACTATTTTTATAAGCAGCATGAAGAAATCTACGACTGGTTTGATATCGCCTTTGACAAATTCGGTCGCACCTCAAACGAGGAATGTACGGAGATAACGCAAAGAATATTCAAGGAACTTGAACAGAATGGATATATCACTGAGCATATAAACCAGCAGCCTTTCTGTCCACACTGCCAGAGATATTTGGCCGACAGATTTGTCCGTGGAATTTGTCCAAAATGTGGCTATGATGATGCAAGAGGCGACCAGTGCGAAAAATGTGGTTCACTTTTGGATCCAACGGAGCTTCAGTCCCCAAGATGTTCAACATGTGGGGCGGCACCTGAGATTAGAGACACGAAGCACCTTTATATCGACCTTCCAAAAATCAGTGGACAGCTTGACCAATGGATGAGCAAGGCCAGCAAAGATGGACAGTGGTCTGAGAACGCCATCAATATTACAAAGGCATGGATTCGTGACGGTCTGAACGAAAGAGCCATCACAAGAGACCTCAAATGGGGTATCCCTGTTCCAAAGTCAGGCTATGAGGACAAGGTTTTCTATGTATGGTTCAACGCGCCCATTGGATATATTTCCATTACAAAGCAGCTGCAGGATGAACTTGAGGCTCAGGGAAAAAAATCCTTTGACTATAAAAGCTGGTGGCTTCCAGAAGAAAGCGAAGAGGCAAAAGGAAAGGCTCCCGTGGATTTGTTCCAGTTCATCGGCAAGGACAATATTCCTTTCCATACCGTTGTTTTTCCGTGCAGTCTTTTGGGAAGCGGACACAATTGGACAAAACTTTACCACATGTCTTCCACAGAATACCTCAACTATGAGGACGGAAAATTCTCCAAGAGCAAGGGAATCGGTGTCTTTGGATCGGACGCAAAGGAAAGCGGCATAAAGGCTGACGCATGGAGATTCTTCATCTTCTACAACAGACCTGAAAAGCAGGACTACCAGTTCACATGGAAGGAATTCCGTGAGAAGTACAACGGTGAATTGATTGGAAATCTTGGAAACCTTGTCAACCGCACCCTTCTCTTTGTGACCAAATATTATGAAGGAAAAATTCCTGAAGCCCCGGTCGATGAAGAGATGTGGTCAAAGATAAAAGAGCATGAAGAAAAACTTACAAAGGCTCTTGAATGGGCAAATCTTAAGGAAGCATTCCACGAGGTTTTTGCTATCTCCGACATTGGAAACAAGGCATTCCAGGATGGCGAACCATGGAAGACAAGGACAAGCGACCCAGAAAAGGCTGCGAAACTTATCCACAATCTTTGCTACATGATCAAGGATTTGATGATCCTGGCTCATCCATATTTGCCACAGTACACCGAAATTGTCATGTCATATTTTGGCAAAAAGATTTCCGAACCAAAGTTGGGTGAATCTCCAATCGAAGGTGGATTGAACTGGTCAAACCTTGGGGAGACTGAAGGACTTTCAACAGTCGCAAATCCGGAAATCTATTTCACTCCTTTGGACCAGAAAACTGCCGACGCTTTCAAGGCAAAATTTGCTGGAAGCCAGAAAGAAAGGAAAGAATCCCAGGAAAAGAAGACGAAAAAAGAAAAGAAGCAGCCTAAAAAGATCGAGCTTGCTGCGGACCAGGTTTCATTCTTCAATGAAAAAGTTGAGCTCAAGGTTGCAAAAATCATAAAAGTTGAAAACAATCCTGAGGGAGAAAAGCTTTACATCGAGACATTGGATGACGGAAGCGGAACTGAAAGAATTATCCAGAGCGGACTCAGGGACTATCTCAAACCAGAGGAACTTCTTGGAAAACATATCATCCTTGCATCGAACCTTGCTCCTCGAAAAATGAGAGGCGTTGAAAGCCACGGTATGCTTTTGGCGGCGGACTACAAGGATGAAAATGGAAAGGACTGTGTTGAACCATTGGAAGCTCCATGGGCAAAGCCAGGTACACAGGTTGTTCTTGAAGGTGCCAGCGCTGATTTTGTCAAGCCATCGGAGATTTCTGCGGATGAATTCTTCCAGGTTGCGGTCAACATCGTAAACAGGAGTGTCGAGATCAGTGGAACAAAGTTGGTTGTAGACGGAAGGCCTTTGGAAACAAAGTTCACTGAAAACGGAGAGGTTCATTAATTGTCTGGGCAGCGTTTTTTGCAGACCCCTTTTTGGGCTGAATTCAAGTCAAACCATGGGTGGTCTGCCCTTTATTTTCGGATGGACGGCAACGGAGATTTGAAGAAAATCCAATCCTTCGATGGGGTGTCTTTTGAACAAAGATTGACCGTCCTTATCCGGAAGGTAAAGTTTTTTAATATAGCCTACATCCCTATGGCACCGGAAATGGAAAGCAGAAATCCAGAAGACCCGATTACTATGGAAAAAAGGAACGAGTATTTCTCTGGACTTGAAAAACTTACCCTTTCCCTGAAAAAAGTTCTGCCAAGAAGAACAATCTTCGTCCGCTACGATGTGCCGATCGATTTTATCGACATGGATGAAAAGAAAATCTTTGTTGACGCATCCAAGAAGGGTCGAAACTTCAAGAAAAGCCGTGTCGATATCCAGCCGCCGGACACAGTTCTTTTGTCCCTGGAAAAATCTGAGGATGAACTTCTGGCGGAAATGAGAAACAAGTGGCGATACAATATCCGTCTTGCCTCAAAAAAGGGTGTGGAAATTGAAAAATATCGTTTCGGGGACAGCGGATTTGAGGATGCCTTCGACCAATTCTACAAGCTTTTTCAACAGACAAGCCAAAGGGACGGTGTAAGTTTCCATGCCAAGTCCTATTACCAGGACCTATTGTCCAGAGGAAATGGAGGATGTCCTGACAATCCATTGGTGACTTTGTATCTTGCGAAAAATGAGGAAGACTATCTTGCCGGAATCATAACTTTGTTCTGTCCAAGGGAAGCTGTCTATCTATATGGTGCAAGTGGAAATGTAAAAAGAAATCTCATGCCGGCGTATCTTCTGCAATGGACCGCAATTCAGGATGCAAAAAAAGCAGGATGTCCAGTGTATGATTTCTATGGATGTCCTCCAACTGATGATGAAAACCATCCTATGCATGGTCTCTATTTATTCAAGACCGGCTTCGGAGGAAATCTTATCCATAGGCCTGGAAGCTATGACTTCTCCCTTTCACCGCTCTATGTTTTATATGAGGCAGTTGAAAAAATGAGGGCATGGTGGTTCAAGGTTGCCGTAAAGAAATTACATGGAAGATAAGAGCATCTTTAGGAATTTTGAATCCTAAAAATCTTTAAAAAAACAAACGAAACCGATATCGACCTTTTGATCTTTATCGGTTTTTTATTATTTTCTGTTTTTCTTCAGCGGTATAAGCACAAAGTTGATTGTTTTTTCCATGGCACGTCCAGATGCCAAATCCACAGGCCAAAAGAATTTTATTTTTTCAGCCCTTTCTTCAGGGATGTTTTCCGATGAAAAACTTTCGGCTATGAATCCTGCTTCCTCGTTGGGTTCAAAAAGCATGGCTATTTTACCTTTGGAATCGGATATCTGCAACATGGATACACCGCCATCAAGTGACAGGACGCTGCTTTCATTCTTTATCCTGTTTCCTTCCTGGATAAGCTCCATGTCATACTGCTTTTCAGTTTTTGAAGAAAAATCGGTTGCCGCAAGATTTATGGACACCAAAAAATAAGTCTTCAGCTGGAACGGACTTAAATTTTTTAGTATATACTGTACCACAAAACCGGTGGAAGATGCGATTATTTTTTTCTGAAGCTGAACAGGCAGGTTCAGTGAAGAGAATGTTTTTTCCGTTTCCAAAAATATTTCTTTACGTTTGCCATCGAATTTCTTTTCCGCAAAAACCGCATCCTGAAAATCAAGGTCAGCATCTTCCGATAGATTCCTGCTTGGACAGTTTTCCCAAAGACTTTCCACAAAAAAAGAATTTTCCGGTGTTGAATAAAAGTCAGTGTAGTTTGAACCGTTGGACAGAACATTCAAATCGCTTATCCGTCCACCTTTCTGTGAGATCGTGCTGTTGAAGTTGTCGGCTTGGTAGACATATTCGTTGTAGCCGTCTCCATCATAGTCAAAACTAGTAAGCGCTTCAACAAAACAGCCGCTTTCCCTGATGTTTTTTTCCGCGTCGCACAAGAGTTTATAGGCATTTTGTCTATTTCTAGGGGACGCCACCTTTCCGTTCACCAGCGAGATCAGGAAAGAACCTCTCTGGGCTTCCAACACATTTTCCTGGGCAGCCTTTTTCCTCATCTTGTCCTTTCCTTGTACCTGAGAAAGAAGCATATTCAAATACACTATTCTTTCGTATACATGGAGAGACTGGGGATTGTCGTACAGAAAATCGAATATGGTTTTAAAAGAACCAATTTTTTCCATGCCCGGTTGAATAAAAATCTGCTTGAAATTTTGGCAACCCTTCACAAGGTTCATCGAGGTTACAAGGCTTATGTCCTCAGATGCCAACAGTTCTGAAAGAAACTTCTTATCCGTCAAAAAGGCTATGGTTTCCAGGTCCAGTCGTATGATTTCTTTTTTTCCATCCGAAAGAGACTTGTATCTTGAAATCCATTGCGAGAAAGTTTCGTCCGATTGTGGCGCCGCGGATTTGCTTGAAGGAACAACCTTTATAGTTTTTCCATGCTGGGAAACAACAAAAAGTTCTGCCGATTTCGTATCTTCCAAAAGTGAATCGTCAAGGACCAGATATTCAAATCCACAGGACTTTAGCACCTGGACAAGGGATGAATCGTAGATGCTACCAAAAAGTGAAACACCCCTCGGTCTTTTTCCTATAAGAGTTCTGACCAGGCTGGTATTTTTTTCAAGCTGCAGGCTTCTGTTGGATGGAATAAGGAGAGGCAAAATTGGAGCATAGAATCCACATCCAATTATTTCCACCTGTTCCCTTTCCACCAGTTCCCGCAATATTTGTATGGCCTCCGGGAATTTATCGGAATAGTATTCCAACACAGCTCCAGGAATCGCAATGGAAAGCACAAGACTTTTGTTTGCACACAGAACCTTCAACAGTTTCTTTAAACCGTTCTGGTATTCCCTGTCAAGTTCCGAAGGGTCAGAGGAATCAAGATAATTCAAATCCAAATGCAAACAAATGTTCATATCTTCTTTACATATAGCTGCCGGGATTGAGCCAGGATACATTCCAGGTCATCAAGATCAGCGCAAAAATTCCAAGGCTTACAAACAGAAGTGACAGATTCCTCATGTTTTTTGTTGGGGCGTTCATTTCTATTCTTTTTCTAAGTCCATAGAAGAACGGGATACACACAAAATACGACGCCATGCAGAAAAGTGAATTAAACAAGGCTTCCCAGATGCTTGCGGCTTCCGCTGTTCCAATCAAAACACATAT
>JAZUEV010000008.1:0-3027 GCA_045640345.1 Treponema sp. | reverse complement strand
CGCCAAACAAGTGTCATCGCTATAATCAATCGGACGCTCTCTGAAAATATCATATTTTAAAGAGACATCGTTAGATGGCTCGAATCCGTGTGACATAAAAAAATCAATCAGTTGATAATGGCTGTTTGATTTCTACAAGCTCAAGACGCAACCTTCGGTTGCTAACGAGTTTTGATTTTGTCGCCAAAGGGTGTCAATTTTTGTTTAACAAAAACCATCAAAACTCGTGGATTATTAACAAAAGTCTGTTCTTTGTTTAAAGAGATCCCGAAATAAATTCGGGATGACGATTTTTACTTTTCAGCAGTTTCATTTTTTGGGGAATCACAAAAAAGTTTTGTTCTATTCACTGGCCATTGGGAGGACCAATAATTGTAATTCAAAGTGTAACCGCAACACGGGGGTGTCCTTGGATTTATTTTCCCCAGACCTCTTCCGAAATTTCCCGAACTAATTTAATTTTAGCCCACTGCTGTTCTTCCGTAAGTTTGTTGCCAATTTCACAGGAAGCAAATCCACACTGAGGACTTATTGAAAGTCGTTCCAATGGAATATATTTTGCAGCTTCCTTGATTCTTGCTATTACACTTGCTTTGTCTTCCAGTTCAGGACGCTTGGAAGTAATAAGACCAAGCACCACATTTTTATCTTCGCTAACATGAATCAAAGGTTCAAATCCACCTGAGCGTTCATCATCATATTCAAGATAAAGTGTGTTTACATTTTCCTTTGCAAAAACAAATCCTGCAACACCGTCGTAAGGACCGCTTGTAAAATATGTGGAATGATAATTTCCACGGCAAATGTGAGTGTTGATTTTTAAGTCCGCTGGTTTTCCTTCGATCGCAAGATTGTTTACTTTCAAAAGCTGTTCCTTAACTTCTTTCAAATTTCCCAAAAGCTTGTAACGCTGGGCCGCTGCATCACCAACAATCGCACCCCAGGTACAATCATCAAACTGAATTGTTCGGCAACCTGCATCATAGAGTTGTCTAATAACTTCCCGATAAGCCTTTCCAATATCTTCTATTAATTCATCGTTTGTTGGATAAATTTTTCTTGTTGCTTCGTAGTTCTTTGGAATATTCAATTGCTGGAACAACTGGGCTGGAGCAGGGATTGTCTGTTTTGCTTCAAACCCTTTGCTTTCCAAACTTTTCACAAATTTAAAATCCTCAACAAATGGATGTGCCTTTGCCTTGATTTTTCCAACAAGATAAGTGTCTTCAAGGTCTGCAACTTCGCCATTAAACTGAACCCCGCCGCCGTCTTTTTTGTGCTCAATTCCATCAAATCCCCAGAAGAAATCAAGATGCCAAAATTTGCGGTTGTATTCTCCGTCCGTGATGTAAGGAAGTCCCGCAGCCTTTTGTTTTTCAACAAGAGTTTTTATAGCTTCATTTTTTGCCTTTATGAATTCATCTTTTGGAATAATGCCCGCATCAAAATCTGCTCGGGCTTTTTTCAAATTTTCTGGACGTAAAAAACTTCCAACAACATCAAATTTTTTGCTCATTTTTTTCTCCTTTTTTTTTGGACGTTCGTCGCAACCTGTGGTTGCTTCAATCTATTGTTCTTGAAGATAATATATCAATTATCAGAAATTTTGAAAAATATAAGTTTTTATGGGTTCAATATAGTTTAAAACTATGATAATATTTGTAACGCGGTAAGGATTGTAAGGGCGGCGAAGCCGTTGCGGAGTGGCGGTGGTTGAGCTAGTCGAAACCACCAGAACGTAGCAATGGAGCGAAACCGGAACCCTGAAAAGCCTGACGGCGAAGCCGGATCGCCATAATAATAAAAAAAAGGATACAAAAAATGACACTTCAACAATTAAAATATGTAGAAGCCGTTGCCCGATGCAAAAATATTTCCAGAGCAGCTGAAGTAGTTTTTATTTCGCAACCAAGTTTGACCACAGCAATTCATCAGCTAGAAGAAGAAATGAATGTGCAGATTTTTTCAAGAACAAACAAAGGTGCGGAGATTACAAAGGAGGGGGAAATTTTTTTAGCTTACGCGCGACAGGTTCTTGAGCAAGCAGATTTAATGGAAAGTCGTTTTAAGGGGAAGTCGGAATTGTCACCAGTTTTTAGTGTTTCTTGTCAGCACTATTCTTTTGCAATTAACGCCATGGTCGATGTGATTAAAGAATTTGGCGGGGATAAATACAATTTTACTTTACGAGAGACACAGACTTTTGAAATCATTGAAGATGTTTCCCGCTTGAAAAGTGAACTTGGGATTTTATATAAAAGTTCAAAAAATGAAGTAATAATAAATAAGCTTTTGAAAAAGTATGATTTAGAATTTATGGAAATATTTAGCACGCCTTTGTTTGTTTTTATTTCAAAAAAAAATCCGTTGGCAAAAAAGGAGAAGGTTACCACAAAAGATCTTGCTGATTATCCTTATCTGATTTATGAACAGGGCGAACACAATTCATTTTATTTTGCGGAAGAACCATATCCTGCAATTGATATAAATAAAATAATTCTTGTTAGGGATCGAGCAACATTGTTTAATCTTCTTATCGGCTTGAACGGATATACTGTCAGTTCTGGTGTAATCAGTAAGGAACTGAATGGAAAAAATATTATCAGCGTTCCTTTTGATTACGACGAAAAAATGTGCATCGGATATATTGTGAAAAAAGGAAATGCACTTTCCAGGTATGGATTAAAATATATTGAGTTTTTGAAACGTTATGTGAGTGTTCAAAGGTAATTGGTTGGCATAGTTTCAAAGTCTCATCCAAAAAATTACAATTTTTACTTGCTCCATATATGATGGATTGTATTGAATTTTGGACGGGATCTGGTATTAAAAAAATGCAAGTTTTTAACGGTTTTGATAATACCAGATTTGCGTGTAAAGGGGCACTGAAAAAGTCGTCGGTCTATTGTTTAAAGAGATTCAGAAACAATTTTGGGATGACAGTTTTTTTGTGTGGGGGATAAAGATTATAAATTTTTTACCTCATTCTTCCAAATCTATGTTATAATAATAGAATGGGAAACTTTT
>JAZUEV010000007.1:0-11191 GCA_045640345.1 Treponema sp. | reverse complement strand
AGTTAAAAACAGAGATTAACGTAACATAAGTATCGTTTAATCTAATGAACACTATTGTCTTAATCACCTAAATCTGTTGTGATAAAATCATATTCAATAAATTTAGCTAACTATTTTTGTCACGTTTTTTTTAATAAATCTTATGAATCCAAAAACAAGACTTTAGATCCACGTTCTGGACTCCACATTTTTCGTCTTTCTTCTGGCAAATTATCAACAGAACCTGGAACAAACCCTAAATGTTCGAACCAATCAGAAGTCTGTGTAGTTAATACAAAAATCTTTTTTGCATTATTCCTTTTTGCTTTATCAATCAAATAGGAAATCATTTTTGGACCAATGCCCATATTCGAACAACTTTTATTAACAGCTACTCCTGCTATTTCCATTTGACCATCTGGGTAGGGGAGAAGAGCAGACGTTGCTTTTATATTTCCATCAATCTCATAGACAATATAATTTTTGTGTTGCACGTGAAACATTTGTTCTGTACGAGGGAGCAGGATACCTTTTTCAATAAATGGGGCCATTAGATTTAAAACTGCTGGAATATCTTCAATTTCCATATTCCTGATGTTGCCATAGTTGTTAGAATAAATCATTGTTCCAGAACCAAGATTACTAAATATCTCACATGGTATTGCACCTTCCAAAAGACCGTTCAAAATATGAACACGTGATACTCCTGAATCGCAAGCTTTTTTTGCCAAGTTTAAAAGAGTAAAAATTTTGTCACGTGATAATTTAAAAACTACTGACTGGTCGTTAGTTTTGGCTAAATCCGACTGATTGGAAGTTAGTTTTGATGAATTTGCAGCCAAAAAATCATCAACTTCGGTTAAATTCATAGCAGGAATACTATCTTCTGAAACACCGATGTTTTCTGGCACAATAAAATCTGTCCCATTGATATTAGCATCTGGTACCAAGAAAAAAAGTTTATCAGCTTTTAGGTGGGAACTAATTTGTTCAGCAAGTTCCATAGAAGAAATATTGTAAGGTTTACCGGTTAAACTCCAGCCAATACTAGGAAAGATTGGTATAAAACCATCGTCCAAAACTGCACGAACCGAATCAATTTCTAGTTTATCAATTTCTCCAGTAGTACCATAATCAAATCCATCCACAACTCCTTTACCACGTGCACGAACCCAGTTACCAATGACGGCAGTCTTTTTTTCTCCAGCAAAAGCAGTCATTATTTGATTGGACACATCAAAGGCAGCCATCTTAATTAAAGGCATAGCTTCTGGTTCTGTGATGCGACAATTGTTATAAAATTGCCAAGTAAAATTTGCTGCCTTCAAAACTTGGTTAATTCTTTGACTAGCTCCTGGAACTAAAATCAGTTTCAAACCAGCGTTATGAATAAAACACAGATCTCGAATATGGTTAATAAAAATTGGAGAATCAATAAGACTGTTATCAATATAAACAACCACGGTGGCGTTTTTAAATTTTTGAATGTATCTGATAACATCTCTAATCAAATCAGCTTTTTCATGGATAATATTTTCTTTGCTCATTCTAAAAGTATTACGAACAAAGTAAAAAAAATCAAGGTCATTGATAAAAGAATAAACTGTAGAATATTTTTTCAGCAAAAACTAATTATTCATATTTTCTTTTGAAAAAACACATCCACAATAATCTTGTCGATAAAGACCATATTCCTTTGAAATTTGAGTGCTCCGTAAAAAACCACTTTTTTTCTTAAAATCAGCTGGGAGATAATTTGTTTTATCGGTCGATACAAATGTATAGCCTATTGTGTTGATCTTTTCTGCATCTTTATAAGGACTAATGGACAAAGTTGTGGTAAAAAAATCAAATCCATTTTGAACTGCATAATCAAAAGATTTTTTCAAACGAAATTCATAGCAACGACGACAACGCTCGCCACGTTCAGGTTCAGTTTTTAAATCTGGATTATTTGCCACATCAACTGCATCATAAAATTCTTGTGGATTATAATTCGCTTCAACAATTTTGATATTATTATCAACTGCGGCAGGAAATCGAGGTAAAAAATTTTTCAACTCATCCAAGCGACGGAAATATTCTTCGGACGGATAAATATTAGGATTATAATAAAAGATAGTTATATCAAAAAAACTTGCAAGATATTCAATCACGTAAGATGAACATGGACCACAACAAGCGTGCAAAAGCAAAGACGGTTTTTTATTTTTGTCAACCGTTGCTAAAATTTTTTCCAATTCTTTTTGATAATTAATTTTTTCCATATAAATAGGATAACATTTTTTTTGTCGAAAGAAAAGATTTTCGTCTCCCTAAAAAAACAAAATAAGCAGTAAAGAAAATTGTGGAAATATATAAAAAAGTTTGATATAATTTTAAAACAGTTTGATATGATTTGGAAGATTTTATGTATTTGAATGATTTGCCCAGCGGAGTTAGTCTCCAAGTTTTCAATGACGATAAATTGATTTTTTCAAACTCTGGAAAATGGCTTCATCCACTTTTTGATTTTGAAACTTTTTTGGAGAAATACGATGGTCAAAAAAATAGTTTGTCATCCCACGATTCTGTAATTGGAAAAGCGGCAGCAGTTTTGTCAGTTCGATTGGGGATTAAAAAAATCAACAGCGATTTGTTCAGTGAAAATGCGATTAGATTTATTGAAAATTATAACAAAGATTTGCCTGACGAAAAAAAAATTGAAATCCATTACAAACATTTGATTCCAAAAATCATGTGTGCAACAGAAAATCAGTTGGAAGATTTGTGGGATGTTGATGAAATGTATTTTTTGTTGAGGCAGCGTGCAAAACTTGTTAAGGGTGTTGATGTAAAAGTTCAAAATCTGTGCCACAGTTTTATTGGTAAAAAAAATATTTCTTTTGAATTAAAATCTGGTGATCATCTGATGATTCTTGGTGAAAATGGTGCAGGAAAAACAACTCTCCTAAAAATTTTGGCTGGCATTGAAAAGTTTGATGAAGGTGAAATTTTAATTGATGGAAAAAAAATCAATAAGCTGGAAAAATTTACAATTGGTTATATTCCGCAGATAACAGATTCTGAAAAATATGATTTGTCCGTTGAAGAAGTCGTGTCCTTGGGGATTAAATCAAAAAATCAAAAATCCATTGTTGAAAAAAGTTTGACACGAACATCCAGTTTGCATTTGGCTAAGCGAAGTTTTTCGAGTTTGAGTGGTGGAGAAAAACAAAAGATTGGACTTGCCCGATGTCTTGCTCAGGATGCTAAACTTTTGTTGTTGGACGAACCGACTGCTAGTTTGGATGTTGAAAACAAAAAAATGGTTATGGATATTTTGAGGTCTTTGACAGTTTCTGAAATACCGACGATTATTGTTGTGACTCACGATAAAGATTTGTCGAATCTCCGTGGATGGACTGTTATGAATTTAGACAAAAAAGGTGAGAGCGATGATTGAGCGTCTAAAACTTTTATTCTCCCTGGCTCCTATTTTTTGGGGATTTATTGCCATGTGTGTAAGTGGTGCAACTTTTCCCTTGTGTGGAGTAATGATTTTGCGACTGAATCTTTTCAATATAAGATACACCTTGATGCATGGGGTTATTTTGGGTGGAGCTTTGTCGCTTGCATTGAACATCCCGATGCTGCCTGTTACTTTTATATTGAATTTGGTTTTGATTTTGGCTATGTTCTTTTTTGCGAAGGGGAATTCATTTGGATTTTCTGGAGGAACTGCCGCCGCAATGATTTTAACAATGGCACTTTCTTCTTTTATAATGCATATTGCTGATGTCCCTGCAAAAGATACATTAAGCGTTCTATGGGGAAGTCCTTTTGCTCTTAAAAAAACAGATTTGTTGATGTTGATTTTGATGTCGGCTTTTTTGGTTCTTTATGTTGTTGTGAATTTCAAGACGATTATCACATTGTTTTTTAATATGGATATTGCAAAATCATTGGGTATAAATACGACCTTTCATTTTGGAGGAATGGTTTGTTTAATTGCATTGATCGTAGCATTGTCCATGAAAATTCTTGGAGCTTTTTTGGTCGATGCGCTTTTGATTTTACCAGTTTTGTGCAGCTCGATGATAAAGAAAAATTCTGGTGGGCTAAAAAAATTGTTCATTAAAAGTTCGATTCTTGGTTTTTGTTTTGCAGTTGCTGGATATGTTTTGGCAGTAATGTTTAATTGGCCTCCTGCTGCGACTATTTCAATGTTGGCTGCATTCAGTTATTTGGTTATAATGATTTTTACAAAAAATAAAAATGATAGGACATCAAAAATATGATTCGTGCTGATGAGTTCAATTCATTTTAAATTTTTTGAAAATGTCAATAATTTTATAAACACAACCATAATGGTTTTAATAGGAGAAAAAAATGAAAAAGATTCTTAAGTCTTTGGGAATTTTGGTAGCAGCATTTATTGTAACAAGTTTTATGTCTTGTGAAAAAAAATCTGCTGATGTAAAAACTGATGAAAAAGTTCAGACAAAAAAAGTTGTAGCATCTACAAGTTGGACTGCTGCATTTGCTGATTTGGCTGGTGTTGATGAAGTGGAAATTATTGCTCCCGCCAACCTTCGTCATCCGCCAGAGTATGAAATTACGGTTGAGGATATTAAGACAATTACAGAAAGTGATGTTTTTGTTTTTGCAGGATTTGAACGAATGATGAAAACTTTGGGCGATGCAGTTGGTGATGTTGAGATGATAAAAATCACCTGCGATAATTCCATTGCTACAGTTTCATCTAGCGCTATGACCATTGCTGAAAAATTGGGGACTCAAAAAATCTGTAATGACCGTGTTTTAAAATACGCCAACACAATTTATGATGCAAAGAAAAAGTTGGAAGAAAAAAATCTGAGCGGTGCAAAAGTTATGTGCAATAAAAATCAGACATATCTAGCAAATGATTTAGGTTTGGAGATTGTTGAAATTTTTGGTCCTGGTCCTTTGACTGTTGATCAGATTAATTTCGCAGCATCAAATGAAATTGATTTTGTTATTGACAATGTTCACAATCCTGTCGCCGATTCTTTGACCGAGGTTAATTCAAATGCAAAATATATTGTTTGGAGAAACTTCCCAGAAAAAGTTGAACACGATGCTTTGATAAAAGTTGTTTCAGATAACATTGCTCAACTTATGAACTAAAAAAAATTGTGTGGAGGTCTGTCCAATTTGAGCTTCCACACAAAACAACTTTCGCCTAAATTAAAGTTCCATCAAATCAATCGAATAATTTTCCCACCAATGTTTTGCATTCATGGTATTTTTTGCACCCTTAAATTCTTCTGGATAATGAACTTTTACCCAGGCGATTTGGTAAATAGCTTTTGCCAATGAGACAGCTTCTGCTTTTAAAAATCCAAAAGACGCAGTCATAGCAATTCTGTTGAAAAGTTTTTCCGCTTGGTCTTGTTCAAATCCATTTGCCGCAATAGCTGAAATAAATTCTCCCTTGATTTTTTCATAACTATCGTTTCTTGGTTTGGACATAATTTTGCGAAGTTTATCAATTTCTGTCAAAGACTTGCCCGACAATTCTTGTAGACAATACAAAAACTGTTCCTGATAAATAATAAGTCCAAAAGTTTCTTTCAAAATATTTTTCAAATTTGGAGCGGGGTATTCCACCAAACTTGGATTTTCTTTTCTATTGATGTAGTTCTGAATTTGGTTGAACTGTTCTGGTCTGTTCATGGCAATAAAAGCCGTAAACTCATCAAAGTTTTGAGGTTTTAGTTTTGGCAACGTCTCTTGTGCTTCCGAACTTTCAAGACCAAGTATATCTTCCGTTTTTCCAGTTGAGAAGAAATTATAAGTGGCTTCATCATACAGAGAGATTTTATCAATAGAAAATTTTGAATCTGAATGATTTTTGATGATTATGTCTTCACACTTACGCAAAAAATTCTCTTTAGTGGAATCAATAAAATCAAAAATATACAGACCACGAGATTGCAAATCCTTTGCTGTAAACTGAGTAATCTGTTCTTCTGTTTTTGAATCGGAACAAACTGGAACCAAAGTGCTGATATCATCTTTTGAAATTACAACTCCTGAATGATGGACTGTAAATTCCAAGATACTTCCTTCCAAAGCGAATGCCAGATTAAACAGTTTTGAATAACGGAAATCATTTTTGAACTGCAAAAGACATCCCTTGTTTGGAGAAAATTCTGTTGGTTCTGAAAAAGCGTCCTGCAAAGAAACAAAATTTTTTGTAGGAAGTTTATCCGTTATGTTGCTCAAATCGCTTGGTTCAATTCCCAATGTGTGTCCAATATCTTCCAAAAGATTTTTTAGATATTGATGGGAATATTTTTTTATTGACAAGATGTTTGCAACTTTTTTTTCTCCATATAGCAATTTTATGTGCTGCATAATTTTGGAGGTTTTGGTTGCGTCAAATTCAACATCAATATTTGGAATCGTGTTGGATGTCTTGTTAAGGAATCTTTCGAACGGAAGATTATATTTCAGCGGATCAATATCGGTAATTTCCAAAGCGTAGGCGACAATTGAGCATATAACTTCACCTTTACCTGCGCCCATAAGGATATCCGTTTTTTTGGAAGTATAAACATATTCCCAAACAATCAAGAAGAAATTTGTGAGATTTTTTTCATAAATCAAAGACAATTCTTCATCAGCTCGTTTTCTGATTTTGTCGGAGATATATTTATAACGATTTTTTAGACCTGTATTGACCAATATTTTCAAAAAGGCTCGTTGATTTTCGTCAGAATTATCGCTTACCCAATAATCTTTTGGAGGAACAATTTGCTGTAAAAAATCTCCAAGTTTGTCTTTTGGATAGGACGGAATTGTAAAATTACACTTTGACGCAATAAAATTTGTATTGTTGAATGCGTCCGAGAACTCTGGCAAAAGTTCTTTCATCTCTTGGTAAGACTTTAAATAATGTTCCGGATTTATCGAATAGGATTGAAAACGTTTTCGATTTCTGATGCATCTAAGAACCTCGTTTTCTTCTGCATTTGATTTATCCAGATAATCCACTTCATTTGTTATGACACAAGGGATGTGCAACTTTTGTCCCAAATTATACAATTGCTGTGAAAAAGAAATTTCTTCAGATTGACGATGGTTTTGCAACTCAAAGTAAAAATTTTCACGATAGATTTTTCTTAAAGATATTGCTCGTTTTTCGGCTTCCTCGATTTTGCCCGTCTGGATAAGGTTGAAAAAAGCTCCAGATTTTCCACCGCTTAAACAAAAAAGACCTTCGCTAAATTTTTTCAAATCATCCAATGTGACATAATGTTTTCTGGCTGTGTATTTTTTTGCAAAAGTTATTCCCGACAACTGACATAAGTTTTTATATCCATTTATATCTTTGCACAGGAGAACTAGATTGTAGAATTGATCTTCGTCGCTGACAATAATTTCTTCACCAATGATTGGTTGAATTTCATTTGCGCGACAAGCTTTTTCAAAATCCAAAATACTAATCAAATTGTTGACATCGGTTAGGGCAAGAGCATGCATGTTTAATGACTTTGCTTTTTCCACCAAGGATTTTACATTTGCACTACCGTTTTTGAGAGAAAAATTTGAATGAACGTGGAGATGAACAAAAGATGCTCCATCTTGCTCTGTATTTTGAAATATCTGGATTTCTGCCATAAGCCAGCCTTATTTTATAATGTCTTGGCAACCTCAAGTTCATGCCTTAAAGGTATACGTTTGGACATCCTAAAAATTTATTTTAAAATATCCATCTATATAATATAACACAAATTTTAAAAATTTGTTAGTAATATACAGAAATATAATAAAAATTTATAGTTTTAAACTAACTACCGGTCGTTAGTTTTTCATCCTTTGTTACTTAAGGAGTTTTTTTATTTTCTTTAGATTTGTATCATCTGGTTCATATCTAAATTGAGTTTCCTTTGACGGATCCTGAATCAAAATAGGTTTGTAGTGTGAAAAAGTCTTGAAACCAAATTCACCATGGCGATGTCCCATTCCACTTTCTCCCATTCCTCCAAATGGAAGTCCATGTGCATTAAAATTGTAGACCACATCGTTCAAACAACCACTTCCAAATTTGAGAGACTCCACGATTTGTTGTTGAGCCACTTTATTTTGTGAAAAGAGGTACAGACAGAGGGGTACAGATTTTGAGGACAGATAATTAATAACATCTTCTGTTTTTGAAAAAGAGATAATTGGAAAAATCGGTCCAAAAATTTCTTCTTTCATAGTTGGATGCTGTTCGATATCAATATTTCCAATTTGTCCTAAATCAATCAAAGTTGGTTCTATTTTGTGGTTGATTGCATCGACTTTTGATTCAGGCACCATGGAAAACAGTCTTGCAAAATGTTTAGGACTTACGATTTTTGGATAGGCTGGATTTTTCAATGGGTCCGTGCCGTATTGAAGTTCGATTTCATCTTTTATACATTTGATAAAACTTTTTTTAATAGATTCCTGGACAAGAAGATAATCTGGAGCTACACAAGATTGACCTGCGTTTAACAGTTTGCCCCAAACAATTCTTTTTGCTGCGATTGTTAAATTTGCACTTTCGTCCACTATGCATGGATTTTTTCCACCAAGCTCCATACAGACCGGGGTAAAATATTTTGCGACAGATTCAATAATTTTTTGTCCAGTTTTTTTGCTTCCAGTGAAAAATATAAAATCGAATTTTTCGCCCAATAAAATTTGTGAGTGAATAAATCCAGGTGTCAAAAACAAAATATATTCTGGTGGAAATGTTTCTTGTACAATGGTTTCAATAATCTTGCTTGTTGCTGGACTTGATTCCGAAGATTTCAAAACAACTGTGTCCCCACTAGCTATAGCTGATACCATTGGTTGCATGCTTAATAAAAATGGATTGCTCCAGGTTGAAATTATTAAAACTGTACCCATTGGTTCTGGTACTATGCATCCTTTTGCAGGTTTGGACAAAAAATCACCAGGGACTTTCTTTGGTTTTGCCCATTTTTTTAAATTTTTCTTTGCTATGGAAATTTCTTGCAGTACAAATCCAATTTCTGTGATATATGATTCATACTCTGATTTGTTCAAATCTGTTTTCAGTGCTTCTGATATTTCTGATTCATGCTTTTTTATTGATGAGTACAGATTGGACAATTGTGTTAATCGCCATTTTATTGATTTTGTGGTACCAGATTTAAAGAATTCTCTTTGGTCCAAAATTTGTTTATGCAACAATTCTTTTTCTTTCGAGGCTTGTTCTTCGATGGTTGGAACTTTTGGTTTCACGGTTTTTGTTTTTTTGACTTTAGTTGCCTTGACAGGTTCTTCAACCTCTTCAACTGTGGATGTCTCTTTTACTTTTCGTTTGGCCATAAGTAATCCTTTAAATAACCTTTTTCGATGAAATCTGCAAGAATTTTTTGTTCCAACAGAGACGCGGGACTATTGAAATAGTCGTATTTTTGTTTATAATCGGCATAAATATTTTTTGGTAAAATTGCAAAGGATGTTTTGAGGTTAAAAGGTAACAGATTTTCAAAACTATTGATATAGATAACCTTTTCATTTTTGTCAAAGCTTTTGAGCAGAATTTTTTGACTGTCGAGAGTTGATTCCATTTCGTATTCAATGATATATCTGTAGCTTGCTTGATTTGCCCAATCCAAAATTGTTTGAATGTGGTCCCTTGGTTCTTCCACTACAAAATCAGGTATGTCCCTTGGAATTATAAATGCAGATGTGGCTCCTGATGTAATTAAAAAATCTGGATCCATTCCAAATTCTCCCAATGGGGTCGGTTGTGTCGGAAGATTTGCGTTTGAAAAAATCTTTTTGGTGACAGAATCTGTATCCTCTGGAATAGCGGCGATAGGTTTGACCGTCGTTAATGATCCATTGGTGAATTGGTTTGCAAGTTTTAAAAGTCCAACGCCATTTGATTTTATGTAGGGTGTATTTAAAGATTGCAGATGTATAATAGAAGATAAAAGCAAATCCTGACTTGCTGAAACGATAATCTGTTCTTCATTGCACGGTATATTTAAAAACTCCGACAAAAACTCAGCAAGGACTTTTTTGAATTTTTGTTCCTCATTTTGATTTTCTGATGCACTTGATTTGACAAAAACCCTAGAGCAACACTCAGAAAATTTTTCTTCAATACTCTTGTTGGTGGGTTCCTCTGTTTCTTTTTTTTCTATATCGTTTTTTTCTGGTACAGATTTAATGGTGACAGTTTTTTCTTCTGAAAGACTGTCTGCTTCTTTATCAAAGGTGACAGATTTTTCTGGTTCTTGTTTTTCTTCAGGGACAGAATCAATGGTGACAGTTTCTTTTTTATCAATTTCATCTGTGACCACTTTTTCTGTAATTGATTCAGTAGTGACAGTTTTGCTTTGTTTTTCCACAAATGACTTAGATAAATCTTCTAGTTGCTTTAATTCGTCTTCGTCTATGGAACTTGCTTTTGGAGGCTCTGGAGTTGATGTCGGAGATTGACTTTCGTTTTCTTCCTGACGTTTTTTAAGGATAGCTTCAACCGTCGGAATTCCCATGTCATCGTTTTTGTCTTCATCTGGATTTTCTGTTTCAGATTCCATAGACTCAGATTGTGTCAAATCCATCACAAAATATCCACGTTTCTGTTCTGAATAAATAAAGTGGTTTTTTTCTAACAGTTCGTAAGCTTTTGCCACTGTATTTTTACTGACATCAAGCTTGTTTGAAATAGTTCTGATGGATGGAATTTTTGAATTTGGTTTATAGGTTCCATCTTTTATAAGTTCAGAAATTTTTTCATAGAGTTGGTAGTACAGTTTGATTTTGCTTTCTGGTTCCAGTGTGAAGCTTATAGAATTCAATGGTTTGACTCCTAGTAACGACTAACTAGATTATAACACAGCTTTGAAAAATTGTTTAGTCTGTACCCATAAAATTTTATATAAATTTATTGGATTTGTTAGGGGTTTGTGGTGACAGATAAAAAATCCCCCAGAATTTCTTCCAGGGGATGTGACAACCACTGAAAAACAATGGTTGTCGGTTATAAAGACTTAATAAGACTTAACTTATTTGTTTGCCTTGATAACAGCCTGAGCACCAGCCAAACGAGCTGCTGGTACGCGGAATGGTGAACAAGAAACATAGTTCAATCCGAGCTTGTAGCACAATGCGATAGAAGCTGGGTCTCCACCATGTTCACCACAGATTCCAAGGTGAAGGTCAGCTTTAA
>JAZUEV010000006.1:0-2063 GCA_045640345.1 Treponema sp. | reverse complement strand
TGGTACAATTGATTTATGGAACAAAACAACATAGCAAAAAATCTTTTAGATTTCATACAAAAAAGCCCCAGTTGCTTTCATGTGATAAAAAACCTATCCACTGAATTAAAAGCAAATGGATTTACAGAACTTAAAGAATGTGAAAAATGGACAATGGTCCCAGGCGGAAAATATTTCACGACACGAAATTCATCGTCAATTATTTCATGGATAATTCCCCAAAATAATTTTGATGGTTTTATGTTGACTGCAAGCCACAGCGATTCACCATCGTTCAAAATTAAAGAAAACGAAAGCATTGTCGCTGAAAAACACTACATAAAGCTTAATGTTGAAAAATACGGTGGGATGTTGTGTGCCCCTTGGTTTGACAGACCTCTTTCCGTCGCTGGTCGAATCATCATCAAAAAAGAGTTTGAATCAAAAATTCATCTCGAACAAAAATTGGTTAATATTAAACGAGACTTATTGATGATTCCAAATCTCGCAATTCACCTAAATCGAGATGCAAACGACGGACAAAAATTTAACGCCCAAAATGATTTACTCCCGATTTATTCATTTGACGAAAACGACAGTCCCGACAAAAATTCTTTTATGAAAATGATTGCAGAGTCAGCAGGGGTTAACTCGGAAGACATTCTTTCCACTGATTTATTTTTGTACAATCGTGATTCAGGAAAATTTTGGGGAAGCAAAAACGAGTTCATCGCCAGTACAAAACTTGATGATCTGGAATGTGCTTATACGACTTTCCAAGGATTTTTATCAGCTTCAAATTCCGAGAATCTTTCAAATGTTTTGATTCATTGTGTTTTTGACAATGAAGAAGTCGGGAGCCAAACAAAACAAGGAGCCGCATCCACATTTTTGTATGACACCCTTCAAAGAATAAATCAAAATTGTGGTAGAAGCTGTGAAGATTTTTTCACATCCCTTGCAAAAAGTTTTATGGTCAGCGCAGACAATGCCCATGCTGTTCATCCAAATTACAGCGACAAAGGTGATCCAACAAATCGACCTTTTGTAAATGGAGGACCAGTTATAAAATTCAATGCCGCACAAAAATATACAAGCGATGCAGTATCGGCAGCATTATTCAAATCCGTCTGCAAAAAAGCAAATGTACCGTATCAAACATTTACAAATCGCTCGGACATGGCAGGTGGATCGACATTGGGAAATATCAGTGGAACACAAGTTTCCATCCCCACAGTTGATATTGGACTTGCACAATGGGCAATGCATTCCCCTTACGAAAGTGCTGGAGCAAAAGACCCTGAATATATGGTCAAAGCCATTGAAGAATTTTATAAAACCACATGGGAAATCAACTGCAATTTTAATTAGCACAATTGAAAACCGATAAAGCAGATTCAAAATTTGTATCCATCGAATTCAGTGCAAGGAGAAAAAGATGACAGAACAAAATATAAAAGATTTTTTTATGGTGACCGAAAAAAATATTGCATCCTATAATAAAGTCCGAAACAATTTTTCTGATTCACAAATTGAAGAAAACCCAGAACTTCTAGTGATTGAAATTTTGAAACAGACTTTCGGATATCCCATAAGTTTTTTTGATTCGGGAAAAGAAGATAACATAAATCTGACAAAAGAAAAGTCTGATTCCATCTATGAAAGTTTCGCAAACGACATTCTAAAAAACTATTATGAGGACTTATACGATTTTACGCAAGATTTTTCCAACAGTCTTCCATGCGAATAATTTATTTTTGTAGATGCAACAAAATACAAAGGGATATCCATTTATAGACACAACCATCCATAAATAAATTTTCAGATATCCCTTTGCTGGACTTATGCAAACTGAGCTTGCCTCAAATTATAATAGGCTCCTTTTTTTGCCATCAGTTCATCAGGGGTACCGCTCTCTACTATTCCATTTTTGTCAACAACAAAGATGCGCGATGCATTTTGAATAGTCGAAAGTCGGTGGGCAATAACAAAACTTGTGCGTCCCTTCAACATATTTGCTATCCCAGCTTGGACAAGCAATTCCGTTTTTGTGTCAATGCTACTAGTTGCTTCATCCAAAATCA
>JAZUEV010000005.1:0-3545 GCA_045640345.1 Treponema sp. | reverse complement strand
TTAATAGCCGCGTCCCATTGTTTCGCGAGGGCTGTTGCAAAATACCAGGCAACCATCATATTTACATAATATTCGTCTGACTTTACATTGGATGCAATTTTTAAATAATCTGTATGAAAGTCGTCGTCCAAAAAATCCGACATGAGCAATCCTAGACCAAATCTTACTGTGTAACTGTGTTCCGATTTTATCCATTTTAAAATATGCGGCAAAAGTCTTTGATGATTTTTTTTAACAATTTTTGGATGGTTCATGTCGCACACAGCCCAATTGTCGATGTAAGGTAAAAATTTTTCAATCTGCAAAATCCATTGGTCAAAATCTTTTTCATAAGTCAGCAAAATCATGTGCAATAAATTTTCTTCATAAAAATCATGCTTAGGATTTTCAAGAAATTTTTTTGAGTCGATTTCTGTTCTGTAAGTTTTTGCAAAATCCCTTAACACAGGAACACGGATTCCAATAACAGTTTTTGGATCAATTGTCGGAATCAATTTTGACTGAAACGCCTGGTATTTTTCGTCCTGTAATTCAAAAAGTCTTTTCTGTAAATTTGTCATAAATTAATTATGCGATAACTTTCTATAAAAATCAAATTTTTTTTAAGAGATGCCCATAAATTTAAAATGATTGATAAAACCGATTAACAAAAAACAAAATTTGTTTTACAATAAAAACACTATGTTAAATATCAACAACAATACATCAACAATAAAAAGAGAAATACTTGTAAGAATTGCCCGTCTTCAGTTGGAAGGAAAATTGGAGGAGGGTGTCCACTTTATTCCACGAGAAATGGCACCAAGGGATCGTAAGCCTTATCGATGCTGCATTTACCATGACCGAGAACTTTTGAGGATGCGCGTCATTGCTCGACTTGGTCTTTCTGTTGAAAATATCGATGAGGAGAGAACTCTTTCGTCTTATGCAAAGGAAGCTCTTGAAAGAGAAAAACCCACTTGGCCAATGCTTACAGTTCTTCGTGATGCATGCAACTCTTGTGTCAAAACTCACTACATGGTGACAAATGCTTGTCAGGGATGTTATGCTAGACCTTGTATGGTCAACTGTCCCAAAAAAGCAATCCACATTGAACATCACGCTCATATAAATGAAGACCTTTGTATCAACTGTGGTATTTGTATGCAGAATTGTCCTTATCATGCCATCATAAAAATTCCCGTACCTTGCGAAGAAGCCTGTCCAGTTGGAGCAATAAGCAAAGGTGAAAATGGTTATGAGCAGATTGATTATGACAAATGTATTTTCTGCGGAAACTGTATGCGGGAATGTCCATTTGGAGCTATGATGGATAAAAGTCAGTTGGTTGATGTTATTCGTCATATTATGGAAAATAAAAAAGTTGTTGCCATGTATGCACCGTCTATTGCTTCTCAATTTAAAGCAATTCCAGGTCAACTTGAGTCTGCACTTTTAAAAGCCGGTTTCAGTAGAGTTTGGGAAGTGGCAATTGGAGCAGACATTTGTGCAGATAAAGAGTCCAAAGAATTTGAAGAAAGAATGGCACGTGGTGATAAGATGATGACAACCAGTTGCTGTTCAGCTTATGTCCGTGCAGTTCAGATTCATGTTCCCGAATTGGTTGGTTGTGTTTCTGAAACAAGAAGTCCAATGCACTATACAGCGGAAATTGCAAAAAAAGCAGATCCTGATTGTATAACTGTTTTCATCGGTCCATGTCTTGCAAAACGTAGGGAAGGATTTGATGATGACATGGTTGATTATGTTTTGTCCATTGAAGAAATCTCCAGCCTTTTTGAAGCAAAAGAGATTGATGTTCAAAAAATGGACAAGGCAGATGAAACAATTATTCCTACAGCCAGCGGAAGAAATTTTGCAAAGAGTGGTGGAGTTTTGGATGCAGTTTCTCTTAGGCTCAATGACAAAACGATTCTTCGTCCTGCAAAAATCAATGGACTCAGCAAATCAGGAATGAAGGTTCTAAAAAGTTATGGACTTATGAACAGCGGAAAAATTCCTTGTCCACCGACCGCACCAAATTTGATTGAAGTCATGGCTTGTGAAGGAGGATGTATAGCAGGTCCAAGTGCTATAGTCAATGTAAAACAGGCAGAACTTCAGTTGGACAAATATGTAAAATCTGGAGCGCAAGACACAATCAATCCTCGTGAATAAAAAAGGAATCTCAAAAAAAATTCATAAAATCAGGAGTCTCTAAAAATTACAGTTTTTAGAAACAACATTGATAATGCGATGTTTATAGTCTTGCAATTTCTAGACTTTAGACTCGACAGGCATCTATGAAAAATATTTTTATAGATGCCCGATTTTTTGCGTAAAAAAAAATTTATAATTAAGATTTTATGAATTGAGTTTCCAAAAAATCGTCATAAGGATTTTTCACCGATGGAGGAAAGCTATGGACAAAATGAAAAGTGCAAGTCAAACACAAAAAGATATTTACGGAAAAATAAAAAGCGATTCTTACATGAATTTTTTCCAACCAAAATTTCATTTTTCCTGTCCAGCGGGTTGGTGCAATGATCCAAACGGATTTTCGTATTTCAATAATAAAATTCATCTTTTCTATCAATGGCATCCTTATTCAACAGTTTGGGGACCAATGCATTGGGGGCATTCTTCCACAACCGATTTTATAAATTGGAAGATGGAAGAACCTGCCTTATGTCCAGATACGGACGCAGATATGGAAGGTTGCTTTTCAGGAAGCGCAATAAATTATAATGACAAACATTTAATTTGCTACACGGGAGTTTCAAGAATTCAAGATCAGGTTTTACAAAATCAATGCATTGCAATCGGTGATGGAACTGTTTACGAAAAAATAAAATCAAATCCTGTTGTCACATCAAAAAACATTCCTTTCGAATATGAATATCAGGATTTTCGCGACCCAAAAATTTTTGTAAAAAACAATCGATTATTTATGATTTGTGTTTTGAAAAAATCGGACAAAACTGGAGCAATGGTCTTTTTTGAAAACATAGAACAAGATTTGCGCAAATGGAGATTCCTAAAAACCATTGCAGAATCGACCGACGGAAAAACAAAAATGTGGGAATGTCCTGACTATTTTGAATTGGACAAAAAAGATATAATTATTTTTTCTCCACAAGAAATGCAAGAAGATTTTGACAAAGGATTTCATAATGGAAATAATTCGGTCTATATGATTGGTGACTTCGATTTCCAGAAAATAAATTTTATTCCCAGCACTTTAAAAAATAATTTAACCTACGAACAAATAGATTACGGAATTGATTTTTATGCACCACAAACTTGTTTGACACCAGACAATAGAAGAATCATGATTGCGTGGATGCAGTCCTGGGAAAGTCCTGTTACGCCAAAAGATTTTTTGTGGACAGGGATGATGACATTTCCAAGGGAACTAAAAATCATAAACAATCATTTATTTCAAAATCCCGTTAAAGAAATTTTTTCATTACGAAAAAGTAAAAAGAAATTTGAAATAGAATCAGGTCTATCACAAAAAATGGATGTTGAAGATGGAAGACATTTTGATATGGAATTTATGGTCC
>JAZUEV010000004.1:0-2979 GCA_045640345.1 Treponema sp. | reverse complement strand
CAATTGAAGAATTGATTTCAAAATTCAAAACACTTTATAAAGTTCATTGGGACGGTTTTGAAAATACACCAAAAATCATATTTAAATCTCCAACGGGAAGCGGAAAAACTTTTATGACTGAAAGCTTTATTCACCGTTTGGCAAGTCAACCAGATTTTAATGAAGATGTTGCATTTGTGTGGATGACTTGTTCTGACACTCTTGCAATGCAAAGCCGTGACAAATTTTACGAATATTTTTCACCCAATCTTAATTCCAGACTTTTAACGGCAAGCGATATTGAACAAAACGAATTTCTAATACGGAATGATATTCTATTTTCCAACTGGCAGAAATACAACATCAGCAAAGAAAAATTTGAAAAGCGTACTTTACGTCGTCCAGAAGATGAACGCAAATTAAAAGAGAACGGTTTTTATTTTGACGACCTGATTGAAAATACAAAAAACCAAGGCAGGCAGATTGTTCTTTTGATTGATGAAAGTCACGCTTATGATTCAAAACTTGCAGAAGAATCTGTAATAAAAATAATTCAACCAAAAATCATAATTAAAATTTCTGCCACTCCATTTAAAACTGAAAGTGAAAAAAAAGATTTCTATGCGCAAAAAGGAATGGGCTTTGCAGATATTGTGGAAATAAAACGAGAGTCTGTAATTGCGGAAGGTCTCATTAAAGAATCAATCGTAAGCCAAACAGAAGAAGATATTTTGAATTATAAAATTCCTGACGAAGATATTGAAAAACTTTTATTAACTCTGGCAATTGAAAAACAAAAACAGATCCGTGAAGAATGGCAGAAAATTGGTCTCAATATAAATCCTCTTGTAATGATTCAGCTTCCTAATGATTCAAAGACAAAAACTTCAAACGAAATTGAAAGCAAAAAAAATCGTGTGCTGCAGATTCTAAGGGATTTGGGAATTGATGAAAATAAAATCGCCACACGTCTTCAGGAAACAACTGAACGGATGAACGACATTACACAAAATGAAAGTCAGATTGATTTTCTTCTATTTAAATTGGCGGCAGCAACTGGTTGGGATTGTCCTCGTGCTCACATTCTTGTTCGTTATCGTGAAATTAAATCAGAAAGTTTTGAGACTCAGACGCTTGGTAGAATTTTAAGAATGCCTGTGGTGAAAAAAGATTTTAATAATCAACTTTTGCAGACTGGATATCTGTACACAAACTTTCCAAAAAGTTCCGTCCACATTCCAGAAGAAACAAATGAAAATAAGGCGAAGGTTAATCACACGCAGCTGAGTGTTGAAATCAAAAAATCAATTTTGCAGAATCAAAACAAAAATAAAATTGAAAATATTTTTTCTGAAATTTTTGTCTCCGAAAATACAAAAAAAGATTCTGTTAAAAAAATCAATGCAGTTTTTGAAAAGACAATTGCAGGTCTGGAATTTATTTCCAGTGAATTAAAAACAGATGCAAAAAAACATGAGACAGCAAAAATTGAAATTCAAAAGAAAATTGAATCCCTAAAAAATGATGTAAATAAAATTGTGTCCAAAGCAGTTGAGTCTGTTCCGCAAAATCAAAAATCATCATTTGAAAAAGAAGTTACGACAAAACTTGATTTGATTATTCAGATGACAGAAGATGTGGCTCTTGGTGAAAAGGAATCGGAAATTGTTCTTGACCCTATGCTGAAAACAGATTTTTTGAGCCGAGCAGATTATGGTGATTTAGGAAAAGTCAGCAAGTTCAGAAAATCTTTTTTAAATTCAATGGACAAATATTTTGGAATCGACTCGCACCAAATTTATAATGCCGCAGAATTGGAAAAAAAACTTATGGACAAAGGAGTTGTTCTTGATTCATCATTAAAACAAGAAATCATGGTCAATGCAAAATTCATAAGCGAACAGAATTCTGAAAACAATGAAACCGGAAAGAACATTGATTATGAAACTGCTCAAAGCAATGTTGAAATGGCTTTTACGGAAATGTGCTATGAAATTCTTACGACACAGACAGAAGAAGATGCAAAGGTTGGAAACATTGCTCGTTCATGGGCTGCGTTCAGACAGACTTTGAGACTTTGGATTACGAGACACGCTTTTAAATATTCCGATTATTTGACTGCTTACAAAATATTTTTGAATGACTGCAACAAGGCTTGTGTGTTCAAAGCAGCAATAACAAATGCACTGAAGGAATACAGAAAAGTTTTGGTTGAATTTATTAGGGAAAGGGAAAATTCTTCCAGCGTCTCTTTGCCTTGGACAATTAAAACTCACTATTCATATACAGATGAGTTTGGAGTTTATGAGAATGTAAAAAAAAGTTTTGTTCAACCATTTTATTTAAAGAAAGAATACAATGGTCGTGAAAACGAAACAAAGTTCATTCAGTTTTTGGAAGATTCCCCAAATGTAGTTAACTGGTTCAAAAACGGTGACAGCGGAAAAGATTATTTTGCAATAAAGTATTTTGATTCAACGGAGAAAAGAAACAGACTTTTTTATCCTGACTGGTTTGTGATTTTGGATGACGAGAGAATTTGTATTCTTGACACAAAAGGCGGCAACACTGCTTCTTCCCAGGAAACAAAAGATAAAGCAGAAGCCTTGCAACTTTACATTGAAAAATTAAATTCGGTCAGCGAAAAAAAATATGTGGGAGGAATTGTTGTAATTATGAATGACGGTCAAAAATATATAAATGATTCAAAAGTTTATAAATACAATCCCAACAACTTATTGAATTGCGGTTGGAAAAATTTGGCTTGGACCACATTGTAAAATTTAAGGATAAGGGCATCTTTAAAATAGATCGAAAAAAGAGATTCCGAAATAAATTCGGAATGACAATTTTTTATAACGTCATGCTGAATTTATTTCAGCATCTCATAGAACAACTGTCATTTCGACTGGAGGAAGCGAAGCTGACGGAATGGAGAAATCTAAAAACAACGGTCGTTCCTGAGATTTCTCCACGCGCTTCGCTTGGTCGAAATGACAT
>JAZUEV010000003.1:0-15045 GCA_045640345.1 Treponema sp. | reverse complement strand
AGCAAAATACAATAATTTGGAAGAATTTACACCGACCCACAGAAAATTTGAATGGCAAGCGGGCACTTCAATAAATTCTATATGGGAAGGTGTAATTCAATTTAGACCATCTGGAATTCGAGTAAAAACTCCAACTTGCTTTCCCGCCTTGGTTGCTATGGTTCAAATTCCTATCATTGGCAAATATAAGCGTCGATTAACCGTGGAAGAAGCCGGTCGATTGCAAAGTTTTCCCAATCCAACCCGAGATGAGTCAAAAATGTCAAAAACCAGTTTTCTGTGTGACACAAACGATCAACAAGCCTACAAACAATTCGGTAACAGCGTAAACGTTGAAGTCATGAAAGCTTGTGCAAAGGCACTTTTCGAATGTGACAAAAAAGAAAACAGTTGATTCAAAAAAAAGGACTCTAAAAACTTAATTTTTAGTGATAACCAAATTCGGCACGAATCAATGTTCATCTGCAAAAGTGACAGTATCCCTACCGCCTTCTTTTGATTTGTACATGATGGAATCGGTCAATTCGAACCATGATTTTTGGTTAAGTCCCTTGTAGAAAGGTGCGACTCCGACACTAATTGTAAACTGTCGTCCAGGGCAAAGTGTATATCGGGTAGCTCTAAACTGGTTTCGTATATTTTCGATAATCGGTTTTATATCATCCAGAGACTCTTTGCCAAAAATCAACACCATTTCATCACCACCAAAGCGGAATGCACATCTAGATCCGTTCATATTGGTTTTGATAATGGACGCAAGATTTTTTATGACAGCATCACCGGCGTTATGTCCAAATGTATCATTCACATCTTTAAAATGGTCAATATCCATCAAGACCAAGTGTGGAACAAATACCCCTTCGTGAAACTTTTGGATATAAGCAGTCATAGCCTCTTCCAAAGCAGTCCTATTGCTCAACCCAGTCATAGGTTCAACATGAAGTTCATCTATCAACTCTTCCTGGTCATAATAAGCGTCCCTAATCAAATCAACACGGTTGGAAGCTGTCCTCATCATTATGACGGCAACAAGGATACAGAACAAAAGCAACATCACGCTGACAATTACGGATATGACAAAGAATGGTATGGTCGTTTCCTTGGACAAAAGTGTAAGAATCACTCCAGTTTCAAAAACCAAGCCACCCAAAATTGATACAACCAAAACCAGAATTTTATCAGCAAAGACAGTTGAAAACAAAATCGCCACGCAAGGCAAAAACGCTGTGATATTAAATTCTCTATAAACCACTGCCACCACACAACAGATTGTAAAAACCATTGAACACGCGGCCCAGTTTTTCACCCTCAGATTATATTTTTGCGAATTAAGGATAAAAAATCCTACAATCAGTACAGCAAAATTAATAAAAGATGGGAGCAAAATTTTAACTTTTAGATAATCGCTTGTAGAAATTTGCCCCAGAGCAGGAAAAACCGACCTAGTTATCAATAAAGCAAATTCCAAAACAAAAACACTTATCGCAAAGATAAAAGAAAAAAATATTATTCGTCTATGCAGCTTATGATGAAGCTTATAATTACGCTCAGCAATAGTCATAATTCTCTCGGTAAATTAAATTCGCATATTTTTTATATCTTCAATTATATACATAAACCGAATAAGTGTCTATTTATTTTTAAGTGGAATCTGGAAAAATTGAAAATTTAAAGCCAACTTTTAAAATGCGATGTTTTTATCATTGTAATTTTTTTGTCAGATTTGTATTATGATAGGGACATCGCTATAAAAAAGTTCTTTAGAGTTTTCCAAAATCGGAGGAAGTTCTTAAAAGTTTTTTTTAGTGATGGATGATTTAATCAACGCAAAAAGTTTATGGGGGATTTTATGAAAAAAGCATTTCTAGCATTGTCTACTTTTTTTTCAATTTTGTTTTTTTTAGTTGCATGTGGTACTGAATCAAAAAATCCAGCTGTCAACACATCTACAACAGAAATAAAGGTCAGCGCCAATTCTTTATCCGATGTATTTGAGGTAATTGATTTTTTACCGGGAGAAGAGTTGCCAGCCAATGCGACATATCCAACAATTCAACTACAGTTTTCTGAACCGGTCATTGCATTACAAGAGTTGGGAACTCCATCAGACACATCTCCTTATGTGACCATTGAACCTGAACTCAAAGGTACATATCGATGGTATGGAACAAGTCTTTTGTCCTTTGTTTCCAGCGAAGAAATAATTCCTCAAAAAAATTACACTGTCAAAGTCGCCCCGGACATGGTTAGTGTCAGTGGAAAATCATTAAGCGGTCCAACCGAATTTTCGTTCCACTCTGAAGAATTAAAAATCACTTCAATCATTGCGGGATTTGAAAACTATAAAAAAGGTGAAGGTAGCACTTATTATTCAGATTATTGGCCATTGGGAATCAGCGATGCAATTGACCTGGGAGTCTGCTTTAATTCTCCAGTCAATCCAAAAGTCATAAAAGAATTTTTGCAGATTACAGATTCTGATTCAAAGTCCTACGATTTTACAGTCGAACCATCAGATTTGGATGAAAATATCAAAAATGCAAAGAATATTGTTCGTGTAAAAATCAACGACACACCAAAGGATGGTACAAAACTTACTGTGTCCCTCCCCATTGGCGCACAATCAGATACCGATACTTATAAAACAACAAAGGTGTCCAAAGAAATTCTCCCTATAAAGGAATCTTTTGCCTATTCCAGCACAGGCATTTATGCAGATTCCGATGGATATAAAAATCATCTGAACTTTAATTTCAACAATGAAATCAAACAAAAGCAGGAAGAAAAAATCCTAAGTCTTTTGAGTTTTGACAAGGATATCAAAATCACCAAGGACAACATCAGGATTTCATATCGCTCGGTTGTCGTCCATGACCTTCCTGTTGATTATGAAGAATCTTTTGTGGTGACACTTAAACCTGGTTTGGAAGATGTGGACGGTCGCCAGATTACAGACACTATTGAGGAGTCTCTTACCGTTCCAATCGCCAAAGGATATGTAAACTACAAAAGTTACAACGATTTTGTCATGCTTGAAGCAAAATACACTCCAAGACTTGCTTTCATGCACAGAAATGTCACTCAAGGATATTACAAACTCAGACCAATAACTGGAATCGGTGGAAAAGTTCCTACAAAAGAAGAATCAATCCACGGACTTAACATTGGTGAAAAAAACAAAGCCATTCTTGAGACAGTTGAACTTTCAGAAGTATTGGATTCAACCTCATCAGGAAATTTCCACGGAATAGTTGAGTTCACATCGAACATTTCATATAACACAACGGAGTATGATTGGAAAACCCGTTCAACAAAACCTACAATCAAGACAAACGAAAGACAACAGTATATCCAGGTTACTGACCTGGGTGTGACAGTTCGCTATGGATATAACCAGGCAGCAGTTTTGGTAACCAATCTTGAAACTGGAGAACCAGTCGCAAATGCTGAAGTCGGTGCATATTTTACCAACTCCTATATGTCTGTTAAGTTTATGCAAAACCCAGATATTCATCGCAAGGTTGGTAGCGGCGTAACAAATGAACAAGGTCTTGCAGTTTTGGATTTGGATTATGGTTCCAAAGGTGACAACTATTATTTCTACATCTATGTCAAAACTCCAGACGACAGTGCTCTTTTTGAACCACAAGGTCACAACAAATGGAATTCCTCTATAGCAGACATTGGTAGCGTGAATGAAGGTTTCTGTTCAAAACCCCTCGCCTATATGTACTCGGACAGAAAGCTTTACAAACCTGGTGAAACTGTGACAGTCAAAGTGATTGACAGGACATTGGAAAAAGGAAAATTCTCTCCATACACAGGAAACTATGTCATCAATTTGTCAGACGCTTGGTCATGGGACGCAAAGACTTATCAAACCAAAAAGGGATCCAGCAATAAATTTGGTTCTTCATGGACAGAATTTAAGATTCCCGAAGACATGAAGCCTGGTACATACAGCATCACTTATTCAAGAGAAAAATCTGATACTATCCAAAGATGCTACATCGATGTCCAATATTTCGAGAGAGCAAAATTTGAAGTCAAAACCTCAATCGACAAAGACAAAATTTATTACACAGGCGATAAAATTTCAGCGACCGTCACATCAAATTATCTTGGCGGCGGAAACATGGGAGAAAGTTCCTACAACTCTTATTGGTCACGACAACCAACCAGATTCAACCCAGGTGAAGAATTTGCTGACATGAGCTTTGGTCCAATCGAAGGCTATTACGATGGTCGCAGCGATTTGGACAATTCTGTGGGAAAATTGGATGGAACAGGGTCGGTTGAACTTTCACAAACATCTGGTGGTGAAAAAATCAAGGGACTTCCTTACGCATATTCATTGAATTCAACTATCACGGATTCAGGAAATCAAGCTATTTCTTCAACTGCATCGGTTATAGTTCATCCTGCAAAATTCTATTTAGGATTGAGCGGCATCAAAAATGTCTCAGGATATCCTACAAAAAATACACAACTTAAATTTGATTATGTCTGTACTGATGTAAATGGAGAGTCCCCAGATTCATCGGTTCTTCCAAAAAACAAGTCTATCAAAATGGAATTGCTCCATGAAGAATGGGAAGAAGTCAATCAATTGGCTTGGAACGGTGAAATCACAACCAGATGGAACAAAAAACTTGTGTCCGATCTTTCAAAAACTATTTCTCTTTCTGGAAAAAAAGATGCCACAGAAATTTCAGTCAAACCTGAATCAGGTGGAGCATACATCTTGCGTCTTTCGACCGAAGATTCTAAGGGCAACGAAATTATTGCGGAAAGAAGTTTTTATGTGACAGGCGGTGACTGGTATTGGTTCTCAAGGGACAATTCAGAAGAGATTTCTTTGACCACAGATAAACCTGAATACAAGGTTGGTGAAACTGCTCATATTTTAATGCAGAGTCCATTGCCAAAGGGAACATATCTCATCACATTGGAGCGTGAAGGACTTTTTGACAAGCAGTTAAGAACCATCAATGAACCTACATCTGTTTTGGATTTTGAAGTAAAAGACAGTTACACACCTGTTATGTATGTGGCAGTGTCTTCCTTCTCATGTCGAACAGAAGAATCTCCAGAAAAATTCTCTGGAAAAGATATGGGAAAACCAAAGAGCTATTTCGGCGTAACTGCTATCAATGTGAACACCCAGAACCGTAGATTTGATATTGATATTACGACGGACAAAGATACTTACGAACCAGGTTCAAAGGCAACAATCAAAGTCCATGCGTCAACCTCAACAGGACCTGTCAAAAATGCTGAAATTGCAATCATGGCTGTTGACCGTGGTGTTCTTGATTTGATTAACTATCATGTGGACAACCCTCTCGACTTCTTCTATGACAGAGAAAATTTCCCAGAATGTGTGGCAGGTGGGGACAGTCGTTCTATTTTAATCGACCCAGTGAACTACACAGCTTCTTCACAATTTGGAGGAGACAAGGGAGGAGACTCTTCTTCAGAAAGCGGTCCAGATTCAACTCGCAGCAACTTTAATCCATTGGCAATGTTTGCGCCATCCTTGGTGACAGACGAAAACGGTAATGCTGAATACACATTTACTTTGCCAGATTCTTTGACAGCTTACAGAATTACAGCAGTCGGAAATACTGTGGATAAATTCTCTTTGTCCGAAAAAGAATTTAATGTGGCAAACAAAATTTCAGTCCGTCCAGTTTTGCCTCGTCAGTTGAGAATCAAAGACAAAAGTGAAATCGGCGTGACTATTTCAAATTTGACAGAATCAACACAAAATGTAAATGTTACCGCAAATATCCGTGGTGGAGTTCAGCAGTTTGATGATGTAATACAAAAGTTGCCCGGAAATATTCAGGTTATGGAAAATCCGTCAAAAGCAATTTCAATTCCAGCAAATTCCACAAAGACACTTTTGTTTAATGTCGAAGCAAAAGAAGCAGGATGGATTACAATTGAGTTTGAAGTCAAGTCAAATCTCTTGAACGAAAAAATCTTGTTGCCTTTGCAGATTGAAAAACCATACATCTATGAAAGTGTCACCACAATCGGTTCTACAGATGGAAACGAAGAAAATGAAAGTGCAGAAGAAAGGATAATTATTCCAAGCGACGCAGAAAATAACATGGGTTATTTGTCAGTTCAATTGGATCCTACCCGCCTTGGAGTTTTAAAAGAAGCAGTTGATTATAATTTCCATTATCCTTATGGATGTTTGGAACAGAGATCGTCTGCAATTTTGCCGCTTGTTATTTTTGGTGAATACATCAAGACATTTGGATTGGACAACGAGGTTAAAAATCCAAAATCTGTTATCGAAAAAGAAATCAAGTCTTGGGGAAATTCACAACTTGGAAACGGTAGCTTCCCATATTGGCCTGACTCAAAATATTCCAACTCCTATGTTTCAGCAAGAATTGGAGAAATCGTTGGTCTTGCAAAAAAGAAAAATTATAAGGTTGATGGAATCAATGTAGAAGCTTTGGGTCGATTCCTAAAAGAAGAAGCACGAATTTTATTGAAAGATGAAAAACCTCACAAGAGTCAAATTTATGATGCCGCTCACTATATTTATGTCGCAAGTCTTTTGAATCAAAATGGATTGGAAGATTTGACCAACAAAATTATGAGCGAAAAAGATATTGATTCAACTGTGGTTTCTTTGTGTGGATTGATTTATAACAACATCGGTCTTGAAAGCAAATGTGCTGATATGGTCAAAAAACTTAAGTCCCAAATATCTCTCACAACTCAGGGAGCTGATATGTATGACTCAGGTGAAGATGGATATTGGTCAATTTTCTCCGACGAATCTGAAAAATTTGCTTTGGCGGTACAACTTTTGTCCAGAACAAATCCAGATGATAATATTTTGCAACATTTGATTTTTGAACTTTTACAGTTGCAGAAAGCAGGAAAGGGATATTGGAAATCAACTTGCGCCACATCAAGAGTTTTGACAGCATTTGATGAATATATCCGTGCCAATGATTTGACAAATCTTGATTTCACAGCAGAAGCCTTGCTTGATAAAAAATCAATCGTCAAGGGAGACTTCAAGGGTGTGGCATCTACCGCAGTTGAAAAGACTTTTGATTTTGGAGACAAAACCCTTAGCTCATTGCCAAAGGACAAAGAAGTGGAACTGTTGTTCAAGAAAAAAGGTGAAGGAAAATTGTTCTACACCGCTTCCCTAAAATACGCAATTCCACCAGAAAAACAGATTGCCCGCGACGAAGGTCTTTGTGTGTTTACAGAAATCTTTGACGGTTCAACAAAAGAAAAAGTTGATTCCAACAAACTGGTGTCTGGAAAATCTTATATTATGAAGGCGTATATTTCATCAACAAGAAACAGACAGTATGTTGCAATGCGTGTCCCAGTTCCTGCGGGTTGTGAAATTTTGAATGCGGCATTTGTAACTACAGGAACTATTCCTCACACAGAAGTATCGGTCTATAACAGTGGTCTTTCCTACGAAGGAATCTATGATAGCGAGGTACAATATTTCTGGGACTACTTCCCTCGTGGACATCAAGAAGTTGAATATGCATTCCGTGCAGTCAGAAATGGAGAATACAACACCCCAAGTTCAACCGCTGAATGTATGTACGAACCAGAAATATTTGGTCGCAGCTCCGGAAAAAAATGGACAATTGAATAAAGGAAGTCTCTAAAAAATCATTTTGGAGATTCTGCAAAAAATTTGTCATTGCGAAGGTGATTCAACAAATTATCTCGCAATGACAATTCTATAAGTTTTGCTAAAATATCATTAGTCACCATGACCTAACACTATAGCACTATAAATTTCTTTTGAAATATGTTATAATTTAAGAAATTAAGATAGGTGGGAAAATTTGAATTGTATTGACCTCTTTTGCGGGTGTGGTGGGCTTTCTCTTGGCTTCGAAAAGGCTGGTTTTAATATTCTTCTTGGAATAGATGCATGGGAAGATGCCATAGCAACATTTAATCACAATCATAAAAATTCAAATGGAATTTGTGCAGATCTTTCTACTCTCAGTCCACGGGATATTGAAACAAAGCTCACTGATAAAACTGTCGATGTCATAATAGGTGGTCCACCTTGTCAAGGTTTTTCAATTGCAGGAAAAAGAATTGTCGATGACGAGCGAAACAAACTATATAAAAACTTTGTTCGATTTGTAGAATATTTTACACCAAAAGCCTTCATGATGGAAAATGTACCCAATATTTTATCGATTGGTGGTGGCATAGTAAAAAATGCAATTGTAGAAGATTTTTCCACCTTAGGTTATAAAGTTGTTTATAAAATACTGACCGCATCAGATTATGGTGTTCCACAGAACAGACGCAGAACCTTTTTTGTTGGATTCAGAAATGGAACTGAATTCAAATTCCCAAAACCGACTGTCGAATCTAAAGTAACTTCTAAAGAAGCGATTTCTGATTTACCAGCTGAAACTGTTTTGGACGGTGAAAAATATCCAACAGATCCACAAAGCAACTATCAAAAACTTATAAGAAAAGAATCAAAAGGAATTTATAATCATCGTATAACTATTCATACAGAACAAACAAAACGAATAATTGCGATGGTACCTGATGGCGGTAATTATAAAGATTTACCACCTGAACTACAGCAGACAAGAAAAGTTCATATTGCTTGGACTAGACTTGACAGTAAAAAACCAAGTTTTACTATCGATTGTGGACATAACCATCACTTTCATTATAAATACAACCGAGTTCCAACAGTTCGTGAAAGTGCAAGAATTCAATCTTTTCCTGATAATTTTATTTTCTTGGGAAAATTAGGAAGTCAACTTAGACAAGTTGGAAATGCTGTGCCACCTTTATTGGCAGAAGAAATTGCGAAGGAGATAAAAAATGAATTACAACCCTGAAAATCAATATCGTTGTACAATAATTCGTGGAAAAAGTCAGTCAGAAGTTGAGGATTTGTTGCCATTTTATGCTCAAACAGTTCACAAAAATTGTCCTTGCACCAAAGAAGAATTTGATTTCCGATGTAACAAGCAGTTATCTAGATTCTTTTTTGGATACGAAGATTACGATGGGTTAACAGATGCAAATAAAAAAACAATACGTAACCATATCACAGAAATTATGGGTAAACTCCTAGGTCTATACTACACAACTGTTGAGGATATGGTCTATGAAACAGAGTCTTGTTCTTTTTTACTTTCCAAAAATGATTTTCCTGCATTTTTCAAAAATATCTGTTTAAATTTCCAATTTCCTAATTTCGCTGATAAAATTCAAACCTTGAACGATCGAATTCAAAACAAAATAAATATTCGCCCAATGTGTTATGTAGTAAGTTTTTTAGATTATGCAAGAAAACAACCAGTAAACAAGGCCATAACAAAACAAGAAATAGGCTATTATATTCTCAACAATCTTGATGTTCTTCGTGGGAATATATCTGTTGGAGTTGTTTACGCGCAAATTATGAGCGATAGAAAAAACAAAATAAAGCGAGAAAAATTGCAAGGTTCCCATGATTGGCAACATATAAAAGAACAACTAAATCTTCTTGAACTCGCTAACATTGTTGAAACCGACTCTGAATATATTTGGCTCAATGGCAAAGAAGAAAACTCTATAAAATTGTTCACTGAAAAGAACAAAGAAGCGTTGTTTGATTTTTATCAATATAATCTCGATTCAGAAGATGAAAAAAAACAAGCAAAAACTGATTGGACTATATATTTTGGAAAACTAAATTCTGAAATTTCAAAGTCGGATACTCAATTTGCAGTATCACCTCAAATATCAGAACTAAAAAAGGAAAAAGGTTCTGTAGGTCTCTCTACTGTCGAACTTGGAGACAAAGGAGAAATTTTCGTTTACAGAATGGAACGTGAAAGAGTAAAAGCATATAAGGAACGCCTTGTTAATAAAGTGCTTCTTCTTGGAAAAACCAAGGGTCTAGGATATGATATTAGTTCCATTGAAGCAGGTGAAAGTTCAACTAAACCAGAATTTGCAAGATATATAGAAGTAAAATCTACTACAAGAATCTCGGAACCATCTTTTGATGATAAGTGGACTGATTCGTTGAATCTTACATCAAAGGAATGGATTGCAGCTGAACAATATGGTGAATATTACAACATTTACAGAGTCTATTTCACTAAGAAAAAAACAATTGTTGTTAAAATAAATAATCCATTTAAAAAGGCGAAAGAAAACGAAATAGAAGTTTTTCCAACAATTTATCAGATGGATTTTACCGCGAAAGTTATAAAAAAACAATATGAGGAGAATGTATGAAAGTAGCGTCTCTTTTTTGTGGCTGTGGTGGTTGCGACTTAGGCATTTTGGGAGATTTCATATATTTAGGTAAAAAATATAAGAAACTTGACTTTGAAATTTCCTATTGCATTGATTTTGACAAAAAGGCTGTTGAAACCTACAATGCGAATTTTTCTCATAAAGCGATTTGTGGAGATGTCTGCGAGGCTGATTTTTCAAACATTGGTAATATTGATGTTTTGGTTGGAGGCTTCCCCTGCCAGTCTTTTTCAACAGTAAACCCAACTAAAGACACAAATGATGCCAGAGCCAATCTTTACAAGCAGATTGTTCGCTTTCTAAAAGAAAAACAACCGAAGTATTTTATATGTGAAAATGTAAAAGGTCTTATTACACTTCAAAAAGGAGCGATAATAAGCAAAATAAAATCAGAATTTGAAAATTGTGGTTATAAGGTTGATTACAAACTTATAAAAGCTGTTGAATTTGGAGTTCCACAAAGAAGAGAGCGTGTAATAATTGTAGGTATCCGAACTGATATCCATAAAACCTATGAATATCCAAGTCCTTTATTTACAAAAGAAAACTATACTCCACTTTCAAGTGTTATTGACAATCTTGCAATTGAAGAAAAGAAGTATTATTTTTCTGAAAAAGCTGTGCAGGGAATGAAAAATGCAAAGAACAACATGAAACGAGGACTATGGCAGGATTTATCGCAACCATGTTTAACGATAACTTCTCATCTTGCAAAAACTAGCATAAACTCTCGCGATCCGGTCCTCTTAGTAGACCCTGTAAAAGAACTATACAGGAGATTTACACCACGAGAAGCCGCAAGGATTCAATCTTTCCCCGACAGTTTTAATTTCCCTGTTTCGGACACATTTGCGTATAAACAAATTGGTAATGCTGTACCTCCTGTTTTAATGTGGCATATTATGAACGCCTTACAGACAATGATTAAACCAAATGCAGAATCTAATGATATACAGACAACAGATAATTTTGAAATATATTCACAAGAAAGATTAATGGCATAGCAATTATTTTAAAAAGTTATGAAAGAAAAAAAAATCCTCGTCGCCCTAACATCAATTTTGATTTTATCTCTCCTGATTGCAGCCGTATATTTTGGACTGAAAAGTTATCCAATCGCTGGCCTGGACGATTTTTTGAATCAACAATACAGCACCAGATTTTACGACCGAAACGGAAAACTTTTACAAATCATGCCTCTTGAAAATGGACTGCGACAAGAGTTTTATTCAATCACCGATTTACCAGATGAATTGGTTCAAGCATTTGTAAATGAAGAAGACTCTTCTTTTTATTATCATCCAGGAGTGAATCCTTTTGCCATAATCCGAGCCGCCCGACAAAACAAAAATGAAGGTCGAATTGTCAGTGGCGCATCCACAATCACCATGCAACTTGTAAGAATGATTCAACCTCGCAAAGAAGATGTCACGCTAAAAACAAAAGTCCGGGAAATGGTTTTGGCCATAAGTCTGGAAACAAAATTTTCCAAAAAACAAATCTTGGAAATGTATTTAAATAATGTGCCGTTTGGTTTTTTGGCTAACGGGGTTGGGTCTGCGGCAAGAACTTTTTATGGAACAACGCCACAAAATCTAAACAGTGAACAAATAAAAATCTTATCCAAAATACCTCGCTCCCCTTCCAAATATGCTCCAGAAAAATCTTTTAAATATCCAAACCTTTGTCAACATTTCATCAACTCCGTAAAAAATCAATATAAAAACCAAAATAAAATTCTCCCACCAGATTTAATTCTTTCAATTGACAGCGACTTGAATTCATTTACTGAAACTCTTATTCAAAATAAATTGTCGGAGTTTACAAAATCTCGAATCCACAATGGAGCAGTCTTGGTTGTTCACAATCCAACTGGAGAAATTTTTGCGTGGGTCGGTAATGCGTCATTCAATGATTTAAAACACAACGGACAAATCGACGGAATCATAACTCAGCGTCAACCAGGGAGTTCCATAAAACCTTTTTTATATGCCCTAGCCCTTGAATCAGGTTTTGAACCAAACACAATTCTTCCTGATATCCAAATGGATTTTGGTAGCAATGGAGTTTATGTTCCTTATAATTTCAACAATATGTTTAACGGTCCTGTGCGAACAAGAGTTGCGTTGGCATCAAGTTTGAATATTCCAGCGGTTTATTTGCTTCAACACTTAGGATTGAATTCTTTTATCGACAAATTGATTCAATTAAAATTTGAGTCCATAAAAAATCAATCCAATAACTTGGGTCTATCTTTGGCACTTGGTTCAGTGGAAGTCAGTCTTTATGAAATAGTCCAAGCTTTTTCAGTTTTTCCAAATGACGGACAAATTTTTACCAACCTGTCTTTTGAAAAAAAAGACCGTCCCGCAGATTTTGAAAAAGTCTACAATAAAGATACGGCAAGAATTATTTGTGATTTTTTGAGTGATAGAAAAGCTCGTACCCTTGGTTTTGGTCAAGGAAATATTTTTAATACAAGTTATCCATCTATTTTTAAAACAGGAACTGCAAATCAATTTCAGAACATAATCGCTTTGGGAGCCACTTCTGAATTTACAGTCGGTGCATGGATGGGAAATTATGATGGAAATACAGTTATCAGTACAACAGGAAGTTCTGCACCAGCAACAATTGTTAGAAATATTTTGGATGAACTGACAAAAGAATTCGGCGCATCTGATTTTTTACAGCCCGAACATTATGAAAAAAAAGAAATCTGCTCTTTATCGGGAATGATTGCATCTGATATTTGTCCGTCAAAAACAACAGAATATTTTTCATTCCAAAAAACAGATTTTTGTAACTGGCATTATATCCAAAACAACCGATTGCAGATTCAATATCCAAATGAATTTCAACATTGGGCAAAAGGGCAAAACCACGCTGGAACAATCGATCAATCAGAAGAAAATATCTCCATCAAATATCCCCGAAATGGAGCACAATTTTTATACGCACCAAATATTCCATCGGAGTTTCAAAAATTGCACGTCACTGGCAATGGTGGAAATCAATCGCCCGCTACACTTTTTTGTGACGGTCAAAACATGGGGACAGTTTCAGGACTTTTGGAATGGGACATCCCTTTGACTAAGGGAAAACATGTCTTGGTATTACAAAACTCCCAAAGCTCATACACAACCGAATATTTTGTGGAATAGAATCTACGACAGTCATCCGCCAAAGACAGTCCCCAACGAATTTTGGTTTTGTGACACAGAAAGTCATTCCGAATTTATTTCGAAATCTCAAAATCAACCGAACGTAACTGTTAACCAAGAGATGCTGAAATAAATTCAGCATGACGGAACAAGCAAATGTCATTCCGAATTTATTTCGGAATCCCAATATCAACCGAGCGTAACTGTTAATCAAGCGATGCTGAAATAAATTCTGCATGACGGGACAATCAAATGTCATTCCGAATTTATTTCGGAACCCCAATATCAACCGAGCGTAACTGTTAATCAAGAGATGCTGAAATAAATTCAGCATGACGGGACAATCAAATGTCATTCCGAATTTATTTCGGAATCCCAATATCAACCGAGCGTAACTGTTAATCAAGAGATGCTGGAATAAATTCGCATGACGGGACAATCAAATGTCATTCCGACCAAGCTTAGCGCGTGGAGAAATCTCAACCATGACCATCGTTTTTTGGATTTCTCCATTCCGTTCGCTCCACTCTCAAGTCGAAATGACTTTTTTAATTCTGTTCGTCCGTAGTTTCTTCAATTTGTTTTTTTTGTTGTTTTTCCAATTGCTTTCTTGAAAGATTTTCCATATATTCGCGACCTTCTTCTATCGCTCGTTCCATGGCTGCATCATTTTTATTTTTTTCATCATTTGACAGGAATATATGTTTGGCAGATCCAGCAATAGTGTAAATCAAAACGGCTGGACCAATCACCACCAGTAAAATCCAAGTGTGCTGGTTCCACAAAAATGCGCCTATCTCTACAAACAAAATCAGAATCAGGAAAAAAGTTTTTCCCAAATATTTTGTGCTAAGGAGGAACGAATTTTTTATGTGCAAAAGTACTTTGTTCTCATAGCGAGCACTCAGTGGATAAGCGTACAAAAGTGAAAAACAAATCAATACAAAAGCAACAATGCTAACCACAATCACCGGAATACCTGGGTCAGTTTTTAAAATCTGGTAGTCCAAATAAAAACCATATCCAGCAACCAAAGTTATGAGCCACAAAATTGTTCCTTGTTTCCAATTCGATTTAAATCCCTTCCAAAAATCTTTGAACAGATATCCCTCCGTATCTTCCATCATTTTGAAAAAAGCCGAATAAAGAGCCAAAGTTGAAGCGCCAACCGTTATAATCGGAAGACTGAACAAAATCCACAAAAGATTTAAAAGCAACATATTTCCAACCAAATTTATTGCTCTATATAATTTACTGTCCGGACTAAAAAATGCCATAACTTTCCTTCTACCATAAAATGTTTCTTCTATAATAATATACACAAAATTTTGCCAAAAATAAAGAGATTTTTTAGCCCCATATTGATGTATAAAAGAGATTTCAAATCAAGTTCTAACAGAAGTGTCAAATCAGTTGGTGACAGTTTTTTATCCATGTCATGCCGAACTTGATTCAGCATCTCACAAACTAACTACCAGTCGTTAGTTTAAATCCACTCTTTTTCCACTCCAAAATCCATCTTCACAAAAACTAACTACCGATAGTTAATATAAAAATATAAAAAATCTCTATTTCATATTGC
>JAZUEV010000002.1:0-2390 GCA_045640345.1 Treponema sp. | reverse complement strand
ACTTTCTTGTTTAATTCTAAACCATAAGATTTATTTTTGTCAATAATTTCATATTGATTTACAACAAATTTTTCAAAAAAATGTTGCCATCCGCTGCAAGATATACGGCTCACCCCTAAAAACTGCCAATCCTTCGCCTTTTGGACCTTGAAAATCTACAAGACTTGTCATATTCTATATCAATGAAAATCATATCCTGGAATGTAAACGGAATTCGAGCAGCAGAGAAAAAAGATTTTGTCCCTTGGCTTTTGAATAGCGGCGCAGATGTGGTGTTGATACAGGAGACAAAAGCAAATCCAAGCCAATTGAACAAAAGTCTTTTATCCCCTGGCTCAGAAGAAGACGATGACGCACCCCTTTTCTCGATGGCACTTGAAAATCCCTGCTACAAGTCGTATTTTTCATCGGCAAAAAAAGCCGGATATTCTGGAACCGCCATATACTCAAAGGTCGAGCCAGACAAAGTCGATGTGCTGGGGATAAAGGAATTCGATGACGAAGGTCGCGCAACAATCGCATATTTTGGAAAACTTGTGGTCATATCAGCATATTTCCCCAACAGCCAGGGTGAAGGTGCAAGACTCCCCTACAAGCTCGGATTCTGCAAGGCTATATACGAAAAATGTTCCTCATTGGTCAAGCAAGGATATGACATAGTTTTGGGAGGTGACTACAACATAGCCCACAAACCTATAGATCTGGCACATCCAAAGGCCAATGAAAAAAATGCAGGTTATTTGCCAGAGGAAAGAGAATGGATGGATTTTTTTACTACCAATGGATTCGTGGACACATTCAGACAGTTCAACGACCAGCCAGACCAATACAGCTGGTGGAGTTACAGAATGAACGCCCGTGAAAAAAATATTGGATGGCGCATTGACTATCTTTGCGTGAACCAACCATTCATGCCGAAGGTCAAATCCGCTTCAATCTTAAGTGACGTCATGGGCAGCGACCATTGTCCTGTGGCAATCGAAATCGACATCCAAACAGTTAGCCATAACTAATTTTTTTATTAAAAACAAAAAACTCCTTGCCAGTTAGACATTACGATGTTATATTCTTAGTAGATTAATTAGAGAGGTACGAAAATGGCATACAAAATCAATGCTGATACATGTATCAACTGTGGTGCTTGTGAGGGCGAATGTCCATCAGGAGCAATCTCTGAAGCAAACGACAAGAGAGCTATCAATGCAGATTCATGCGTAAGCTGCGGTGCATGTGCATCCACTTGTCCAGTAGAAGCAATCGCTGAAGAGTAATCTTTGAAAAGGGTCATCGTTTTTTCGGTGGCTCTTTTTTTGACCCTTGATTTTTTTTCCTTCAAAATGTAGAGTATATAATAGAAGATTTTTGAGAGAAAGATTCGGACTCCATTTAAAGGCCTGTCTTTCTCCACCCAACAGGATTGAATATGTTCTACAGATTAAAGAAAATTATTGCTTCATTGATTTTTGTTTCAGCAAGTCTATTTTTGTTCGCCGATGATTGGTACATCTGTTTCGGTTCCTACGACAGTCGAGATGAGGCAGAGGACAGGATAAAGCTTCTTGCGGAAAAAGACATCCCCAGTTATGTCACTGAATTTGTGAAATTCGATGGCAGCAGATTCTACAGGGTCTTTTTTTCAAGCAAGATGGACAATCAAAAAACAGCGGACATACTTAAGAAATCCTTCAGCACATCCACAGAAACAAAGGATATAATCGGCGACAACATCTGGGTCACATCAATCACTCAGGCAAAATATGTGGCTCCAAGCAAAGGCAATCCAGAAAAGAGGATACTTATCATCAAAGACAGCGACACAGGTGCTCCAATCGTGGACGCGGATGTAAATATCGACGACAAATGGAAACTCAAGACAGACGACCAAGGAAAAGCCCAGGTCCCTGATACGATCACAGACGGAGACCATTCCCTTTATGTGACAAAAGGAAACGAATATGTACCAACCACAAGCAGTTTCAACATCAAGGACGGAGAAATAACCTCCGCACCACAGATATCGATTCCAAAGGCGGTAGACTACAACCGAATAAAGATAGTTTTAGACTGGGGGGAATATCCATTGGACCTGGACTCCCACATCTTCAGCGACAATCACCATGTTTTCTACTCTCATAAATCCTCAGGAAACCTCAACCTTGACAGAGACGACACCGACAGTTATGGACCTGAGACAGTCACAATCCAGGATCCAGTCCCGGAGGATACATACAAGTATTATATCCACAACTACAGCGACGATGGATATGGAGACAGCGACAGGCTTTCGAATTCAGGAGCACAGATAACATTGTTCTTCGACAATGAATACAAGGGGACATTCAAGGTAAAGCCTAACCAGGCAGGACTTTGGTGGCATGTCTTCGATGTCA
>JAZUEV010000001.1:0-15606 GCA_045640345.1 Treponema sp. | reverse complement strand
GAATTAGAATTTTCAATTTCTGATACCAAAGAAAATTCATCAACTTTTGGTGATATATTTTTTAATGTTGATCGAAAAACTGTTTCAATGAATGAAATAGAAATGCATGGGTCAAGTTTTAAAATCAAAAACGATGATGCTACAAGTTATACTCTAAATTATTTTGATACTTCAAAAAACAGTTGGGGGACTCCACAAAAGGTGGAACTGGAAAATGGAGAGTCATCCGATATTGGAAAAAATGGAATGTTCCAGCTTCGTTTTGGTAAAGATGTCTCTTTTCCTCCACATCCAGCGGACAACAATGTTAGTTATCCATATCTTTTCCATTTCCCAGAAAGAAAGCTTAATGCAAGAGATCTTTGGATTTTGCGTAACAGCGTCCGAGTTTTTACCGATCAACCATTCTTTATACACACAATTAAAAGCAATGTAGATTGGGGCAACGATGTGGATGCTTGGGAAAATCACCAATCATTCTCTTATGCAATGGATAATGCTAATTATGTCCCATTTGAAGGTTCGGAAGTGGATCCTGTTTATAAGACTGGAGACTATTCAAGCTCGCCTTTTATCTATAACATTCCTTGGGACAAATTGGACAAAAAATATGCCGCCATCGTAATCATCTGGGGCGACAACAAAAGAGAACTAATCCCAATCGATATGTCCAAAAAATATTAAGCGCAAGACTTTCCTCTGTCATTTCGACCAAACGAATGGACAAATGTCTGTGCCGGACGACTTTCCTCTGTCATTTCGACCAAGCGAATGGACAAAAGTCTGTGCCGATTGAGCTTGTCGAAATCAAACTTCTTAATGTGCGTGGAGAAATCTCAATAATGACCAATGTTTTTTAGATTTCTCCATTCCGTTCGCTTCGCTCACTCCAGTCGAAATGACATTTGATAAGTTCCCTATACTCGCTCCAGCCGAAATGACATTTGATAAGTTCCCTATACTCGCTCCAGCCGAAATGACGGTTGACCAGTTCCCTATACTCACTCAAGTCGAAATGACGGTTGATAAGTTCCCTATACTCGCTCCAGCCGAAATGACGGTTGATTAGTTCCCTTACTTACTCCAGTCGAAATGACAGTTGGTTGGTTCCCTTACTTACTCCAGTCGAAATGACGGTTGATTAGTTCCCTTACTTACTCCAGTCGAAATGACAGTTGGTTGGTCCGCTTCGCTCACTGCAGTCGAAATGACGGTTGATTAGTTCCCTAAACTCGCTCCAGTCGAAATGACATTTTATTGTCCAAGCGTCATGCTGAACTTGATTCAGCATCTCAAACATCAATAGTCGTCCATTGTTTAAGAAAATCCCGAAACCAGTTCAGAATGACAGTTTTTTACCAATTCGATAGAACAATCTTTTGGAACCCCGACCAAACGAATAAACAAAAGTCTGTGCCGGACGACTTTCATCTGTCATTTCGACCAAGCGTAGCGCATGGAGAAATCTCAATAATGACAATGTTTTTAGATTTCTCCATTCCGTTCGCTTCGCTCACTCCAGTCGAAATGACAGTTGGTTAGTTCCCTTACTCACTCCAGTCGAAATGACATTTTATTGTCCAAGCGTCATGCTGAACTTGATTCAGCATCTCAAACATTAATAGTCGTCCATTGTTTAAGAAGATCCCGAAACCAGTTGGGGATGACAGTTTTTTGCCAATTCGATTGAACAATCTTTTGGAACCTCGACCAAACGAATGGGCAAAAGTCTGTGCCGGACGACTTTCATCTGTCATTTCGACCAAACGAATAAACAAAAGTCTGTGCTGGACGACTTTCATCTGTCATTTCGACCAAGCGTAGCGCGTGGAGAAATCTCAATAATGACCAATGTTTTTAGATTTCTCCATTCCGTTCGCTTCGCTCACTCCAGTCGAAATGACGGTTGGTTGGTTCGCTTCGCTTACTCCAGTCGAAATGACAGTTGATTAGTTCCCTATACTCGCTCCAGTCGAAATGACGGTTGATTAGTTCCCTATACTCACTCCAGCTGAAATGACGGTTGACCAGTTCTTTATATTCACTTTAATCGGAATGAATGTTGTTCAGGTATTTATACTTACTTTAATCGAATCGACTGTTGTCAGCCAGATTTGCATACTGAGCCATGTATCGTCCCAGAATTTTTTTTGCAATTTTTTGGACTGCAACGATTGACATTGGAATTAGGGGAACGCAAGCCAACAGAATGAGTGCCATTTTCAAGTGGATGAACGAAAGGACTGCAAATGTAAGGACCGCCGCAATCATGCTATAGAAAAACTGTGGAAGATATTGGCCGAACCAAATTTCAATCTGCTCGACCCCTTCAACGGTCCACTGAATGATTTTTGCAGTCTCAGTTTTTTCCTGATACTCTGGTCCCAATCGCAGAAGTTTTTCGTAAATCATTGTGCGTAAAGTTTTTTTGACTTCTTTGCTGGAATGAAAACTTGCCACTGAAATGAATTGGTTGCAAAAAAAAGTAGTGACTATGGAAAGTACTGTCGGAATCACTGGGATGGAAATTTTTGTTCCACGGTTTTCAATTATGGAAGCCACAGAAAAAACAAGAACAAAATTGGAAATCAATGACATGAGTTTTAGAACGACCGTCATAAACACATATTTTTTTTGATTTCGGAACAAGATTTAGTAAACGTTTGTTAATCATCATTTTGGTTAGTTTCTGCTAACATGATAATGGTTTTATCGGAAATTGTAAAGGGTCTGGCTGGTTAAGATGATTTTGTCTTATTTTATTGAAGGACCGCAAGAGTCTCAAGATGAACTCTAGGATTTGGAATCTGTTGGTTCATGGTGTGAAAATCTTGCGGATTATTTTAATAGAAGATTTTATCTACCGTTTTTTACAATCTGGTTCAATTTGTTCATCAATCCAGTTTCATAAACGCCTGGGGCTTTTCTGTTGTAAAGCAGATAGGGGTTGAAATTTGCTGTGTATTCTTTGTCGTTGCCTTCAGTTTGGATGTCCCACAAAACTGGACACATACCTGCCTTGTAAAATTTTTCGCAGACAGTTGAAAGGAACAAATCCGTGTTGCTCTTGTATTGATTTACATCGGAGCTGTTTTTGAATCTTCTTGGACAACCGTACTCACCAATGATAACAGGAATCCCTTTGTCCACGAAAGTTGTTTTCATCATGCTTACACTTTTTTCAAGCTCCTTGATTTCTTCGCTGGAACCCCAATTGCTGGTACATTTTCCCCAAGATACATTCTCCTCCAAAAGTGCAAATGGAGCTGGAGCGTAATAGTGGACTGAAACTGCCATTTTGTTTGCTGGATCGTTTGGCATCTTAAAAAGTGGGTCGCAGGTTTTTACAATGTCTGTGTTGATTCCTGAAATGTAGAGCAATCTTTTTGCATTGTTGGAGCCGGAACCTCTGACTATATCAACAAAGGTTTGGTTGATTTTGTTGGCAAAGTCGTAGGCCAATTTTTTGTCTTCAGTATCACTTGAGTCGTATGGATTCCAAATGGTTGTTTTACCATCTTCGCCTCTGAAATTTCCAAGCTCCTCGTTCTGGCTTTCAAAAACAAGTTGGACTCCGTAATCCTTGAATGCGTTGGCGACTGTTTTCCAAATGGATTCGTACTTTTTTAGGATTTCATCTTCATTCTTAAATTTTTTGGTTTCGGAATTGTAATCACCTGTTTGTTCAATCCATCCGTAGTCCCAGTGTTCGTTAACAATTACATACATGTTATATTTGATGGCCCAATCCACAATCTGTTTTACTCTGGTCAAATATTCATTGCTGATTGTGTATTCTCCATCTTCGCTCATAAGGTTTGTCCAAGCCACAGGGACGCGCAATGTTTTGAATCCAGCATCAGCATATCCTTTGATGATTTTTTCTGTAATGGTTGGGCTGCCCCAAGCGGTTTCAAATCCGTTGACTGTTGTAACTACCCATCCACCTTCGTTTCCAATGCCACTGTCGGCAGATTCAAAAGTGTTTCCAAGATTTATTCCAATCTCCATGTCTTTAACGATTTGTTGTGCGGAACTGTCAAGGGTTGTGTTGATTACCAATTCTGGTGCTTTTTCCAAAATGCTAGTCAAATCTGGTGCGTTGGGAGTGTCAGATAGATTTTTGTTAGAATTGCAAGATGCAAACAAAAGGCACAAAGAAATTAATGGAATTGCTGCATGGTTTAAGATTCTTTTCATAAATCCTCCTTGAAAAAAAATCAAAGCGCTGATAAAACTCAAAAGACTTTATGCATTGGTTATTCTATTTTCTTCTATTATATATTGCACAATTTGTATTTCAAATTAAGAAATTTAATTTTTTTCATTAAATTTTTTTGAAACAACTTTACGATCCAAAAAATCGGACTATATTATTATAGAAGTTTAGGGAGGAAGAAATGAGTAGGTTTGAGAAAAAGAATTGGATGTTCAAGTATGTGGATTATGAAGATATTGCTTTGATCAATGACGGAAAGATTTCCTATGAGATTTGTTCCCACACAGACAAAAATTGTTATTCCTATGCTCAATCCCGTCACATGATGAAATCGTTAAAGTATGTGCGACGCAACCACAATAAATTCTACATCAGATCTTACCGATGTCATTGTTGTGGATTCTGGCATTTGACCAGTGAAAAACCATGTTTATATCGGGAAAACAAAAAGATTTGGAAATACAAGCGGTTCCAAAATAATGTGGCATAGGATTTAATGGTCAAAAAAATCGACTGCTAGTTTTTGGTGAACCGGCAATCGATTGTGTAAGTCTTTTGAATTTTAGGATTTTTAGTTGGCCTTGAAACATTTGCTGCAAAGACCATCATCTTTACCCAAGGACATGGCACCTTCCAGACTTAAGTAGCCCAGTGAATCTGCTCCAATTATTTTTGCGATTTCTTCCAGACTGTGGTTGCATGCGATAAGATGTTTGCAGTCAGGGACATCAGTTCCATAATAACATGGTGCAATGAATGGAGGGGACGAAATGCGGACATGGACTTCAGTTGCTCCAGCTTCCCGAACCAATTGGATTATGTGACCACTTGTTGTACCCCTAACTATTGAATCATCAATAAGCACGACTTTTTTTCCTTTGACCGTTTGAGCAATTGGATTGAGTTTGATTTTAACTTTGTTGGCTCTTTCGCTTTGTCCAGGATTTATAAATGTTCGACCAATGTATTTATTTTTTACAAAACCAATTCCATAAGGAATACCGCTTTCCTGACTAAAACCGAGTGCTGCATCCAAACCAGAGTCTGGAACACCAATAACCACATCGGCATCAACTGGATGTTCCTTTGCCAAAATCTTTCCTGCTTTGACTCGACTTTCGTGTACGCTGACTCCATCAATAAAAGAATCAGGTCTAGCAAAATAAATATATTCAAAAACACAAAGCGATTTTTTTTCTTTGTTGCAGTGGCTTGTAATGGATTTGATTCCATCCTTCGAAAAGACCAAAATTTCACCTGGTTCAATATCTCGGACAAAATCAGCACCCACCACATCCAAAGCACAAGTCTCGCTGGCGATTACATAATTTCCGTCAACAGTTTTTCCATAGCACAAAGGTCTATATCCATTTGGATCACGAACTGCACAAAGTTTATCCTCTGTCATTATTACCAAAGAATAAGCACCCTGAATTTTTTCCATGGTTGATGCGATTGCACTTTCGATTGTAGGACAGGTGAGCCTTTCCTTTGTCAAAAGATATGCGATAGTTTCAGTGTCGCTTGTTGAATGAAAAATTGACCCCTGCATTTCAAGGTATTGACGAAGAGTTTGGGAATTGGTTAGATTTCCATTGTGAGCGACTGCAAGATTTCCATTTAGGCGATGGACTTCCATTGGTTGAACATTTGCACGGATATTTGCACCGGTTGTTCCATATCGGACATGACCAATTGCCATATCACCTTCACCAAGGGTCGCAAGATTTTCTTTTGTAAAAACATCGCCAACCAAACCTAAATCTTTGTGTGAAGAAAATTGACCACAATCGCTGACCACTATGCCACAACTTTCTTGACCACGATGCTGCAAAGAAAAAAGCCCCAAATAAACATCCGCTGCAAGATTCTGTTTTTTATTTGAGTAGATTCCAAAAACGCCGCACTCTTCTTTCAACATCTTATCCTTCCTGTTTAGATTTTTTTAGTCATCCCTGACCATTGTTTTGGGAAATTTAAAAATTCTGTCACTTCGACGGTTGAAGAAATCTCCAATACAATCGAAATGACAGAAATAAAACTACAAGTTTGAATAACCCATCAAATATTCATCAATCTCGTGGGCACATTCACGACCTTCTGAAATAGCCCAAACAACCAAGCTCTGACCACGACGCATATCACCGCAGCTAAAGACTTTGTTAACATTGGTTGCATATTTTCCTTCAGCAACAGTTGCAACAACACCACGGTTTGTCATTTCTGTTCCAAAAGATTTTGCTGTATATTCTTCACATCCCAAAAATCCTGCGGCAATCAAAATCAAATCTGCATCAAGATTTTTTTCACTGCCTTCGATTTCACAAAGCTTTCTAACTCCATCGACCATGCGGAATTCAACTTGGACAGTTTTTACACCCACAAGCTGTCCGTCTTTCTGGAAGATTTCCTTGATTGTGGTTTTGTAGATTCTTGGGTCGCTACCTGCTGTTGCAATTACTTCCTGCTGACCGTAATCAGTTTTCAGGACTTTTGGCCACTGTGGCCATGGATTATTTTCTGCTCTTTCTTTTGGAGGCTGTGGCATCATTTCCAAAGCTGTAACTGATTTTGCTCCAAGACGAACGCAGGTTCCTGTACAGTCGTTTCCTGTATCACCGCCACCAACAACGATAACTTTTTTGCCTTTGACCAACTTTTCTGCCGCTGACAAATCTTTTTTATTTGAATCCAGAAGTTCTTTTGTTACGCTCTTCAAAAAATCAACAGCTGGAATAATTCCTTTTACATCTTCGCCAGGGACATTCAATTTACGAGCTTTTTTTGCACCACAACAAAGCGCCACTGCATCAAACTCTTCTGTCAATTTTTTTGCGTCCACATTTTTGCCCACATCTGCGTTGGTAACAAAAGTCACGCCCTCGGCTTTCATCAATTCCACACGACGGTCGATTATTTTTTTGTCCAGCTTCATGTTTGGAATACCGTACATCAAAAGTCCACCGATTCTGTCGTCACGCTCAAAAACAGTTACGCTATGTCCACGACGGTTAAGCAAATCAGCAACGGCAAGTCCAGCAGGTCCTGAACCAACAACTGCAATTTTTTTACCGCTACGGATTTTTGGAATCTGTGGTTTCATGTATCCAGACTCAAAAGCTTTTTCAATAATAAAAAGTTCGTTGTCGTGGATTGTGACAGGCTCCTTAATGTCTTTTCCGTTGGAATAATCTTTTTCCATGCTGATACAGTTGCAAGCTTTTTCACAAAGTGCTGGACAAACTCGACCAGTGAATTCTGGGAAGCTGGATGTTTTTAAAAGTCTCCATGCTGCCATATCGTACTGACCTTTATAAAGAGCGTCGTTCCATTCAGGAATGAAGTTGTGGAGTGGACAACCTGTGACCATGCCGGCAAGTTTGATAGCGCTTTGACACATTGGCACACCACAGTTCATGCATCGACCTGCCTGCTTTTTTCTTTCATCAGCATTGAGGATTGAATGCATTTCCTCGAAGTTTTTTATTCTTGAAAGAGGGTCCAGAAAATCATTTTCAACTCTTGTATATTTTATAAATCCATCTGCAAGTCCCATAGGGGTCCTCCGGTTAAAAATTTGGTTGCTATGGACAACAAGTTGATTTTACCTGCCGTCCATTTTTGTCTTCATAGCGATTGTCTCCAAAACTGTTTTTTTAGAGACTCCCAGTTTAAGCTGTAAACTTTTTAAAGGCTGCCAAAACTGCTTCGTCGTGGGCGATACCTTTTGATTCTTCTTCTGAAATCAGTTTAAGCATTTTTTCAAAATCCTTTGGAATGATTTTTTTGAATGACTTAATACTGTTTTCCCAATCAGCGATAATTGATTTACCGAGTTGGCTCTGGGTTTCAGCGATATGTTTTTCAACCAAGGACTTGACCAAATCAATATCATGCTGTTCGCTCAATTCTGTCATTGTCACCAATTCTTTGTTCAGTTTCTGATAGAGATTATGGTTGCTGTCCCAAACATAGGCTACACCACCGCTCATACCAGCTGCAAAGTTTCTACCAGTGTTTCCCAAAATCACAGCTACACCGCCGGTCATGTATTCCAAACCATGGTCTCCACAACCTTCTGCAACAACTGTAGCTCCAGAGTTTCTGACACAGAATCTTTCACCAGCAATACCGTTGATGAATGCCTGTCCGCTGGTTGCTCCAAAACAAGCCACATTACCGACGATGATATTTTCTTCAGCTTTGTAACCAGCGTCTTTTGGAATGCTTACAACAATTTTTCCACCGGACAAACCTTTTCCCAATCCGTCGTTGGCATCTCCAGAAAGTCTCATGGTCAATCCCTTTGGAATAAATGCACCAAAACTCTGTCCACCGCCTCCTGTACAGTTGACTGTAAAACTATCTTCTGGAAGTGAATTGCCGAAAGTCTTCTGGATTTCTGAACCCAAAATTGTTCCAACTGTTCTGTCTGTGCTGCTGACTTTGCAATTGATTGTCAACAGTGAAGAATTGACGCTTGGATTTTTTGCCAGGTTCTTGTTCTTCTGCAAAAGTTTTTCAAATTCAGGGAGGAATACTTTTTCATCAACCGTCTTTTCAAGTTCAAAATTAAAGATGTCCTTTGAATCGAAATGTCTTTTTGCATCTCCATCATCGTTGTCGGAAATAATGCGGCTCATATCAACAAGATTTGCTCTCTGGAATGCGCCCTTTTCCTTGAGTCCCAACATCTCTGAATGACCACACATTTCTTCGATAGAATGGAATCCAAGTTTTGCCATAATCTCACGAAGTTCCTGTGCAATAAACTTCATAAAGTTTTCAACATACTCTGGTTTTCCGGTGAATCTCTTTCTGAGTTCTGAGTTTTGAGTGGCAACACCAAATGGACAAGTATCCAGGTTACAGACTCTCATCATTGCACAACCCATTGTAATAAGAGGTGCTGTTGCAAAACCAAATTCCTCTGCTCCCAAAAGACAAGCGATGGCAACATCACGACCGCTCATCAATTTTCCGTCTGTTTCAATTACGACACGACTTCTTAGACCATTCTGAATCAAAGTCTGGTGAGTTTCTGCAAGACCCAATTCCCAAGGCAAACCAGCGTGATGGATTGAACTCAATGGAGCTGCTCCTGTACCACCGTCGTGACCTGAAATCAAAATGACCTGTGCACCAGCTTTTGCTACACCTGCCGCAATTGTTCCAACTCCTGCTTCTGAAACAAGCTTGACAGAAATACGAGCCGCTCTGTTGGCGTTCTTCAAATCGTAAATCAGCTGAGCCAAATCTTCGATAGAATAAATGTCGTGGTGTGGTGGAGGGGAAATGAGGGACACACCTGGAGTTGCGTAACGAGTTTTTGCAATCCATGGATAGACTTTCTTTCCTGGGAGATGTCCACCTTCACCTGGTTTTGCACCTTGAGCCATTTTAATCTGGATTTCCTTTGCGCTCAACAGATATTCTTCTGTAACACCGAATCGTCCAGATGCGACCTGCTTGATTGCACTGTTTTTTTCTGTTCCCAATCTCTCTGGTTTTTCACCACCTTCACCGCTGTTTGATTTTCCGTGGAGATGATTCATAGCAAGTGCCATACATTCATGTGCTTCCTGAGAAATTGAACCATAACTCATGGCTCCAGTCTTGAATCGTTTTACAATTTCATCAACAGATTCTACATCATCAAGAGGGATTTCCTTTGCACCATCAAAATTGAATTTCAACATGGCACGCAAAGTGTGTGGATGGGCATTGTCGTCAACCAATGATGTGTATTCCTTGAATCTTGTGTAGTCGCCTTTCTTTGTTGATTCCTGCAAAGCGATAATGATTTCTGGTGAATACAAATGGTCTTCGCAAGTTGGACCACGACGGAATTTATGAAGACCCACTGAATCCAAATGAGTGTTTATTGTAAGACCAAGTGGATCGAACGCTTTGTTGTGATGGAAATTTACATCCTCGGCAATTTCTTTAAGACCGATTCCACCAACGCGGCTGACTGTGTTTGTAAAATAAATGTCGATAACATCTTTTGCAATACCAACTGCTTCAAAAATCTGTGCGCTCTGGTAAGACTGGATTGTACTGATACCCATCTTTGCTGCAATCTTTACAATACCACCGATGATACCCTTGTTGTAGTCGTCGATTGCAGTGTGGTAGTCTTTGTCCAAAAGTTTCTGGTCAATCAATTCAGCGATTGCTTCATGGGCAAGATATGGGTTGATAGCACGAGCACCGTATCCCAAAATCATTGCGCTTTGATGTACGTCACGGATTTCTGCTGATTCAAGGATGATGGAAATTGCAGTACGCTTTTTTGTGCGAATCAAGTACTGTTCCACACCAGACACAGCCAAGAGTGATGGAATGGCAACATGGTTTTCATCAACACCACGGTCGCTCAGGATGATAATGTTTGAACCGTTCCTGTATTCACGCTCGATGGAAACAAACAAATTGTCCAATGCGTCTTTCAGTGAAGTGTTCTTGTAATATAGAAGAGAAATTGTTGCTGATTTTAGACCAGGCAAATCCAGTGTCTTGATTTTCATCAAATCTGTTCCAGTAAGGATTGGGTTGTTGATTTCAAGGACTGTGCAGTTTTTGCTCTGTGGCTCCAAAAGATTACCGTCGCTACCAACATAGACTGTTGTATCTGTAACAATTTTTTCCCTAAGCGAGTCGATTGGTGGGTTTGTGACCTGTGCGAAAAGCTGCTTGAAATACCTGAACAAAGATGGATGCTTGTCGCTCATTACTGCCAAAGGAGTGTCCACACCCATAGCTCCAGTTGCTTCGATTCCATTTTTTGCCAAAGGTAAAATCATTTCATTTACATCTTCGTAGTTCCAACCAAAGGCACGATACATAATATCACGTTCTTCCTGGGTGTATACTGGAATCTTTTTGTTAGGAATCTTCAAATCAGAAAGTCTCTTAAGGTTCAAGCTGAGCCACTCGCCATAAGGATACAAATCTGTGTACTGTTTTTTTGCGTCGTAATCGGAAATGAACTTTTTATTTTTTGTGTCCACCAAGAGAATGCGTCCTGGCATCAAGCGAGACTTTTGAACGATTTCTGATTCTGGAATATCAAGCACACCAACTTCTGAACTCAAAATCAATGTGTTGTCTTTTGTGATGTAGTAGCGGCTTGGTCTAAGTCCGTTTCTGTCCAAGGTTGCTCCAACCAAATCACCATCGCTAAAGAGAATTGCTGCAGGTCCGTCCCAACTTTCCATCATGGTTGCCCAATAGTGATAGAAGTCTTTTTTCTTTGGATCCATAGAATCATCATTCTTCCATGGCTCTGGAATACAAATCATAACTGCAAGTGGAAGAGGCATTCCATTCATAACCAAGAATTCCAAGGTATTGTCCAACATTGCTGAGTCTGAACCGCTTGCATCGACTGCTGGCAAAATTTCACGAATCTTTTCTTCACTAAAGATTGGAGAATTCATGGTTTCTTCACGAGCCAACATTCTATCTACATTACCACGGATTGTATTGATTTCACCGTTGTGGGCAATAAAGCGATTTGGATGTGCGCGTTTCCAGCTTGGTTGTGTGTTTGTGGAGAATCGGGAGTGTACCAAAGCCAAAGCTGATTCATAATCTTTGTCCTGCAAATCATTGTAGAAAGTCCTGAGCTGATTTACAAGGAACATACCTTTATAGACGATTGTTCTGGAACTTAAACTACAGACATAGGTGTCAAAACTTGAGTGCTCAAACTGTCGTCTAACAAGATAAAGCTTTCTATCAAAATCCAATCCTTTTTCGCAGTCGCTTGGTCTTTCGATGAAACACTGCCAGATTGATGGCATACAGTCTCTTGCGCTTTTTCCCAAAACTTTTTCATTGATTGGAACTTCACGCCATCCTAAAAATTTGAGACTTTCCTTTTCGCACAATGTTTCAATCATGCGCATGGCTTGTGCTCTAATGAATTTGTCCTGAGGGAAGAAGAACATTCCAATACCGTAGTCTCTTTCTTCACCGATGTTTATGTCTATTTCTTTACAGGTCTTTTTAAAAAATTTGTGGGAAATCTGTACAAGGATTCCAACACCGTCTCCAGTTTCACCTGTGGCATCTTTTCCCGCTCGATGTTCCAATTTTTCTACAATGGAAAGTGCATTGTCCACAATTTTGTGGGTCTGCTTTCCGTCCATGTTCACAACTGCTCCAATACCACAAGCATCGTGTTCAAAACTTGGTTCGTACAATGTTTTCATTTCGCACCTCAAAAAAAAACGACAATAACGGTCACGGAATCTCTGCGAAAATTATTTGGACGCAAAAATCCCGCAACGACATCATTGTCGCTAAATAAAAAAACGTCTTACGCAAAAACAGAAATTCTGCCTCTGCGTAAAACGTCTTTGTTGACTATAGTATATCGAATCGTGAAATTTTTTGCAATAGTAAAAATCGGAAATATTGGAACATGAAAAAAATCTTGCTCCTTTACAATTGTATCGTTTTATTTTACAATTCCATAAACTTAAGTGATGGTTGAGTCAATTTGACATGAAAAATGGATTCTTGTAGGTTTTAAAATGGTTGGGGTGAATATGAAAAAAACTTTGTTGGCAATGGTTCTGTCTTTTCTTTCGATTGGAGTTTTTTCGCAAGAACTGAAGATTGGTTTACTGAATGGACCTTCTGCAATTCCTGCGGCATATATAATAGAAGAAAATGATAAAAATGATTTTGATTTTCAGATTTTTTCCGGGGCTGATACAGAAATTCCAAAACTTCTAAAAGGTGAAATAGATATTGGAGTTCTTCCTCCTAATGTGGCGGCAAAAATTTATAACCAGTCCAAGGGAAACGTGGTTGTTTTGGCTGTGGTCGGTGAAGGAAATGTGTCGCTTTTGACAACTGAAAAAAAATTGGGAAATTTAAAAAGCCAGTTGGCAGGAAAAACTGTTTTTTGTGCAGGTCGTGGAGCAACCCCTGAATATATGTTCCGCTATGTTTTGGAAAAAGAAAAGATTTCTGTCACTGAAAATCCAAAGAAAAAAAATTCTGTGCGTCTTGATTTTTCTATCCCCAATGCTGATCTTGCGACTGCTTTGATTTCTGGAAAAGTTGATTATATTTTAGTGCCTGAACCTTTTGCGACGGTTGCTTTGAACAAGGGATTGGACAAAGGTGTTAAAAAAATTACCACACTTAGCGATGAATATAAAAAAGTCCAAAAAACAGAAATCAATTTTCCAATGACAGTTCTTGTTGTGAATAAAAAATCTTTGGAAACAAAAAAATCTTTGGTTGATGCGTATTTGGAGATGTACAAAAAAGCAGTCCAATGGACAAATGAAAATCCAGACGAGGCAGGTGGATTGGTGGAAAAACATACTCTTGGACTTAATTCAAAAATCGCAACTGAATCAATTCCAAATGGAGCGTATGTTTTTGTTTCTGGAAAAAACTCCAAGCCTCAGATGGAAAATCTTTTGAAAATCTTTTTGCAACAAAATCCAGAATCAATTGGCGGAAAAATCCCCAAGGATGATTTCTACTATTAGTGGTAGAGTGTCGTAGAATTTTTTAATCGGTCTCAGTGAAAGTCGTTGGATCTGAACAAAGGCCTGTGTAAAAAAAATAGGTGATGGTTGAACCTGTCGAAACTACCGCAAAAACAACAGTCCATTCATATGAGAGTCTCTAAAAATTGCAGTTTTTAGAGATGTCATATATTTGGGATTCAAAAATAAAAATTCCGCATGATTGTTTTTTTGTAATAAACTTTTACAATATTCTTATGAAAAAATCCGCAAAAGCAAAACTGATTTTTATTTTTTCTATTTTATTTTTTTTAATTCTATGGGAAGTGTTGGCGTTAATAATTGATTCATCTTTTGTTTTGCCAAAATTGGACGATGTTTTTAAAAGTCTTTTTAATTATTGTTCTTCCCAAAAATTTTGGACATCTGCTTTTACATCTTTTTTGCGAGTCCTTGTTTCTTTTTTTCTAACAGTTGTCTTGGGAATTGTGATTGGTTTTGCGTCTGGTCTGTGTAGTGATTTTGAAACTTTTTTGAAATTTCCATTGACTGCTATAAGATCCACTCCCGTTGTTGCTTTGGTGATGATTGTTCTTTTTTGGTTTCCGTCCCAAACTCTTCCAAGTATTTGTGCAGTGTTGATGTGTCTCCCTGTGATGATTGACGCAAGTTCTGGAGCCATAAAAAATGTGGAAAAAAATCTCTTGGAAATGGCGAATGTTTTTGATTTTAGATTTTCGACCAAAATTTTTGGACTTTATTTTCCAGTGATTCGACCTTATATTTTGAATGCTTCCAAAACTGTTTTTTCTCAGGGATGGAAAATTGTTGCCGCGGGAGAGATTCTTTCAATGCCAAGATTTGCTTTGGGAACGATGCTCCAGGATAATCGAATTATTTTGGAAAGCTCCAATGTTTTTGCCTTGGTTTTGGCTCTAATTATTTTTTGTATCGCTACAGAAAAACTGGTTTTTATTTTTGTGAATCTTTTTTTTAAAATGATAAACAGAATCAAAAAAAATAAAATAAAATCCTTTTTGAATTTGGAAAATACAATTGGTTGTCCAAAATCTTCAGGCGATGGAATTGTGTCTATAAAAAATTTGTGCTTTGGATTTCAGATTGAAAATTCCTCAAAAAAAATATTGTTCCAGAATTTTTCATTTGATTTTGACCCGTTACAAATTACAGCAATTATTGCTCCAAGTGGGACAGGAAAAACAAGTCTTTTAAAAATTCTCGCAGGTCTTGTTCCAGATACAAAATGGACAGGCTCGGTTAAATGTCCAAAAGTGTCTTTTATTTTTCAAGAACCAAGATTGATTTTGCAGGAAACTGTTTTACAAAATGTTGCGCTTCCTATTTTGTCTCAAATGTCGAAAAAACTTGCATATAAAAAATCGTTTGAATATTTAAAAAAAGTTGGACTTGAAAATCGTTGTTTTGATTTGGTTGAAAATTTAAGTGGGGGAGAAAAACAAAAAGTCCAAGTGGCAAGGGCCTTTGCTTTTGATGCATCTGTCGTTTTGATGGATGAAGGCACATCTTCGCTGGACGAAAAATCAAGGTTAGAACTTTGGCAAACAATAAATTCTCTTTTAAAAGAAAATCCCCGTACATTGATTTTTGTAACCCATAATCAAGTTGAAGCAAAAAACTACAGTCATAAAATATTGAATCTCGTCTCAGAAAAAAAATCGTCATGCTGAATTTATTTCTGAATCTCTGACAAAGTGAAAGTCTTTTGTTTTTGAGGTTTCGACAGGCTCAACCACCACGCTTGGAGATTTTTCAGGAGACCAATTTTTTTTATGTCATGCTGAATTTATTTCGGGATCTCTAATAAAGTGAGCGTCTTTTGTTTTTGTGGTTTCGACAGGCTCAACCACC